>PLXR01000026.1 GCA_003151495.1 Opitutaceae bacterium | reverse complement strand
TGGGGCGTCGACTACTTCAAGTACGACTGGTGCGACCACGGGACGGCCAACGGCCCCGAGTCGTACCGGATCATGAGCGATGCGATCAAGGCGGCTGGAAGGCCCATCGTCTTCAGCCTGTGCGAGTGGGGCCAGAACCAGCCCTGGCTATGGGCGGAGCCTGTCGGGCACCTCTGGCGCACGACCGGCGATATCGGGCCGTCGTACAAGGGCTCCGTAAAGAACAAGTGGGAGCACGGCTGGAAGGATCTCCTTGACCAGAACGTGGGCCTCGAGAAGTACGCGGGGCCGGGGCATTGGAACGACCCCGACATGCTCGAGGTCGGCGCCAAGGGGATGTCGGTCCCGGAGTCCCGGGCCCACTTCAGCCTCTGGTGCATGCTCGCCGCACCGCTGATCGCGGGCAACGATGTCCGCAGCATGACCCCCGAGATCGCCGCGATCCTGACCAACAAGGGCGCGATCGCGATCGACCAGGACCGCGCGGGGCACCAGGGGTTCCGTTACCGGGTCGACAAGGACAAGGAGATCTGGGCGAAGGAGCTCTCGAACAAGGAGTGGGCCGTGTGCGTGCTGAACACCGGGGACGCGGCGGCGAAGCTGTCCGTCGACCTGCGCGAGTTCACCTTCCTGACCGAGCAGTACTACGACGTCACCGACGTGTGGTCGGGCAAGCCCGCCGGAAAATCAATCGACCCCCACGAGGCGACCGTCGAGTCCCACGACGTGATGCTCTTCCGCCTCAAGCCCGGCAGCTGAATTCCCCATGAAGATATCCCGACGCGCGGCGCTTGGCATCCTCGCCGGGGCAATCCCGGCGATCGGCCTCAGGAAATCGGCGCTCGCGGCTGACGCCGCCCCCGCCCCGGAGACGAGGGTGCCCCCGGGCATCACGCCGGAGGACGGCCCCTTCAAGGCCACCCGCGCCTCCCTCGAGGGCTACGGCGTCCCGGATTGGTTCCGCGACGCGAAATTCGGCATGTGGGCCCACTGGGGCCCCCAGTCGGCGGTCGAGTACGGGGACTGGTACGCCAGGCTCATGTACATGCAGGGCTCCGACCAGTACAACTACCACGTCGACCACTACGGCCATCCGTCGAAGTTCGGGATGAAGGACACGATCCCGCTCTGGAAGGCGGAGAAGTTCGACCCGGCTGCGCTCATCAGGCGCTACAAGAAGGCCGGCGCGAAGTACTTCATGACCATGGGGTGCCACCACGACAACTTCGACCTCTGGAACTCGAAGCACAACCGGTGGAACGCGGTCAACATGGGCCCGGGGATCGACATCGTCGGGGCCTGGCGCAAGGCCGTCCGCGACGAGGGCCTGCGCTTCGGGATCAGCGAGCACCTCTGGATCACCTACAAGTGGTACTCGGTCGCCCACGGCTCCGACAAGACCGGGCCCCTCGCGGGCGTCCCCTACGACGGCGCGGGACCCGATGCGAAGGACCTCTACGTGGACTCGGACGACATCTGGGACGGGCCCGACCTCCCCTGGAACGAGGACAACATCCCGAACTGGTGGAAGCGCCACTGGCACGACCGGATCACCGACCTGGTCGACCAGCACGAGCCCGACTTCCTGTATTCCGACGGCTCGCTTCCGTTCGAGGAATACGGTTACTCGGTCGTCTCCCACCTCTACAACGTGAGCGCCCGGCGCAACGGAGGGAAGGTGGACGCCGTGTATTTCTCAAAGAAGGACCGTGACAGCGAGCTCGGCACCTGCGTCCTCGACCGCGAGCGCGGCGTGCTGGACGACATCCTGCCGCGGCCCTGGCAGACCGACACCTGCATCGGCGAATGGCACTACAAGCGGGGCGCCCATTACAAGACTCCCAAGGTGGTGGTCGACATGCTGGTAGACATCGTAAGCAAGAACGGGAACCTGATGCTGAACGTCCCGCTGCCCGCGAGCGGGATGCCGGACCTGGAGGAGCTCGCCGTGGTCGACGAGATCACCGCCTGGATGGCGGTCAACAGCGAGGGCATCCATGGCTCGCGCCCCTGGAAGAGGTTCGGAGAGGGAGCCCCCGACCAGGCCGCCGACCAGAAGTCCAAGATGTTCAACGAGAGCTCGAGGAGGGCACTCGACGCCAGCGACGTCCGCTTCACGACCAAGGGCGACCTCCTCTATGCGTTCGTCATGGGCAAGCCCGAGTTCCGCTCGGTCATCCGCTCCCTGGCGCTGGACACGGCGCTCAAGGTGGGCCGGATCACCGGAGTGGAGCTCCTCGGCTACGACGGGAAGCTCACGTGGTCCCAGGACCGCTCCGGGCTCACGATCGACATCCCCGACACGCTTCCGACGAAGCACGCCGTCGCATTCCGGATCAAGGGCGCGACCTGAGTCCGGCCGCGGGTGCGCGCCCCCGGGGGCGGGGCGGAAATGCGACCCGGCTTGAACGCGGGCCCGCCGCCGCCATGTCGTCGACGAAAAGGCGTAAGGTGGGACCCGGGCGGTTTTGGCTCCGGCCCGGACGGATGAGGGCACCGGTTCGACGGCCAATAATATATTGCCCCGACTATTTATAAGCGGACCAACGTGTCGCCATAAGCAGATTTCCTTCGAACCGTGCCGAGCGGGTGCGGAATGCAGATTTGGGGCCGTTCCGGCGTATCAAGGGACAAATCCGGACACGGTTCCCTATAATATATGGGGTATACGCGTGACCCGAACGACCCTCCCGGGCACGATACGGCCGGCTCAGCCACCATGACAAAGCTCCCGCTGCACGTTGCACCCCCACGCTATTCGTCAGGCAACGGGACTCGTCCCCACCCCTCGGGATTGCTCACCAGCGGGATCAACCTCGGCAGGAGGTTGGCAGTCCTCGCCCTGACTCTCGCGCTTCCGGGCCTGTCGGGAGCAATCCCAGGTGGGCCGCGGGTCGAATTCAAGGAGTCCATGGTGCCGGCCCCCGCGAGCGGCGCCCAGTCCGGTCCGCGCATCGTCCGTCGCACCCTGACCCCGGCCGAAATGGCCGAGCAGGTCGACCTGGTTGTCAGTCTCCGAATGCGGGATTTTGCCGATTTTGAGTCGAGGATCCAGTCCGGGCAGGCGGTGTCCGGGCCGGAATTGGAGGCCCGATACCTTCCGCTGAGGGCCGACTATGACCGGGTCGCCTCCTGGCTGGTTGCCCAGGGGTTGACCGTCACCCTGCGGGACAGGAACCACACGAACCTGGTCGTACGCGGCAGCGTCGGCGACATATCCGGCTGTTTCGGGGTGACGTTTGCCCGGGTGGCGACGGCGGACGGTGAATTCAGTTCCGCAATAACGGCTCCCTCGGTGCCCGGGGACATGGCCGGCGCCGTCCTGGATATCGGCGGCCTCCAGCCGCATATCCTGATGCACGCTCCGAGTCTCCAGGGGTCCAGCGGGACCGGGGTGGCCGGCCGCTTGGTCCCCGCGGATGTTCTCGCGGCTTACAACGCGCCCATATTCAACGATGGCAAGGGTATGCCCATCACGGGATCGGGACAGACGATTGGCATCATAATGGCGGCGGCTCCCCTTCAGTCCGACCTGACCGCATTCTGGCAGGCAGCAGGGATCAGCGACTCGGTGAGCAACTACGCACTTGCCAATGTGGGATCGGGGCCAACGGACACGAGCCAGACCAACGCCGTCGGCGAGGCCACGCTGGACGTTGACTGGGCAAGCGGGATGGCGTCCGGGGCGGCAGTCCGCCTCTATGCCATCCCGTCGCTCTCAGGGTCCAACTTCCTGGCTGCCTGCACCCAGATCCTGAACGATGGAGACGTTTCCGTCGCGTCTTACAGCGCGTGCGGGCCCGAGACCGACAATTCCGCCAACGCGTTGCAGAGTGCCTCCCAGACCGCCGCCCAGCTGGCGGCAGCAGGGATTTCACTCCTGGCAAGCTCTGGCGACGGGGGGTCGAACCCAAATCCCGTGGGCCAGGCTCTCGGGTACGACGCCTCGAACCCCCTCGTCGTGGATTTCCCAGCGAGCAACCCGTACGTGACCGGGGTTGGGGGAACCACGATGGCGTTAGACGCCGGATGGGACAAGACCTCGGAGGCCGCATGGACGCAGATTGGGGACGTCGCCACCAATCCGCTGGCCAGCGGGGGCGGTATCAGCTCGGGTTACACTCGCCCCGTGTGGCAATCCGCGCCGGGAGTTCCCGCGGGGTCGATGCGATGCGTACCCGATCTGTCCGCCGTCGCCGAGACAGATCCGTCCGCGCCGGGGAGCTTTACGGGGGGCCTCGTGGTCCTGAACGGGAAACAGGGGGGATATGTCGGAACGAGCCTTTCGGCACCCATCTGGGCAGGCGTGGTCGCCTTGACGAACCAGTATCGGGCGAGCGTCGGCCTTCCGAATATCGGGCTTCTGAACCGATGGGCCTACGCCCTGATAGGGAGCAATGCGTTTTACGATGCAAGCTCGGGCACAAATGGGGCCTACACGGCCGGAGCGGGATACGATCTCTGCACGGGTGCAGGTTCACCCAACATCGCGCAGTTCATCTATCAAACAACGAGGGAGATCACCAAGTTTGGAGTGCCGACCGGTCCGGTTAATACGGGTTCCCCGGTCAGCCTGTCCGTCACGCCCCAGTTCCTCCCTTCAACCTACCAATGGCGGCTGAACGGGGTGAATATCGCGGGAGCCACCGGTTCCATCTACCATATTCCCGCGGCCAGCGCCGCCGACAGCGGCGCCTACTCTGTCGTGATCACCAACGTCCAGCTGGGTCCCGTCACTTACAGCATTGGATCCATAACGGTCAGAAATTCGGCAACCAACACCACTCGCCTCATCAACATTTCAACGCGGGCGCAGGTCGGGACGGGCGGGAACATCCTGATCCCTGGATTTGTCATCTCGGGCAGCGGCCTGGAGACGCTGCTGATACGCGCCGACGGGCCGAGCCTGACCCAATTCGGCGTCTCAGGGGCCCTCGCGAAGCCCAGCCTGTCCGTGTTCAACAGCGCCGGGACCGTGATAGCCTCAAACACGGTATGGGGCTCGAATCCCGACCCGGCGCAGATCTCCAGCACGGCCAGCGCCGTCGGCGCGTTCGCGTTCTCACCGGGCAGCGCCGACTGCGCGCTCATCGCGACATTGGCCGCCGGTGCCTACACGGTCCAGGTCTCCGGGGTGGGAGACACGACGGGCGTCGCGCTTGCCGAGGTCTACGAGGTCTCGTCCACGGGGACACGGCTCATCAATGTTTCCACGAGGACCCAGGTCGGGACGGGCGGGAACATCCTGATTCCCGGATTTGTGATTGGCGGGAGCGGCACCGAGAACCTGCTCGTGAGGGCCGACGGCCCCGGGTTGACGCAATACGGGGTCTCCGGGGTTCTGGCCCAGCCGAGCCTGAGCGTGCTCAGCGGGCAGACCGTGATCGCATCCAATACGGGATGGGGCACCGCCTCCAATTCGGCCCAGGTCTCGAGCGTCGGGGCGACCGTGGGCGCCTTTGCCCTGGCCTCCGGCAGTTTGGACAGCGCCACGATCGTGCAGCTCCAGCCTGGGGCGTACACGGCCCAGATTTCCGGCGTGAACGGCGCGACGGGCGTGGCATTGGCGGAAATCTACGAGGCGCCATAGGTCCCGGGAGGAGCGCCGCGCTCCAGCGGGGGATTCCCAATCGGGTGCTGCCCAGGCATCACGGCGACCGGCGGCGCCATGTGGGACCCCGCCCAGGGACGGAAGCAGACCGAGGATTGGGGTTGCGAAATCGCCCGAAACCGATGAAATTCCCCGAGTCTAGCGCGAACACGATCGCGACCGGACGCACAAGACCAACACCCATGCCCTTCGGACAACGAGGCTCTATCGCCATGCGAAAAGCACCCCCGTCCCCCCTTGCCGTTCCGCAGGCTGTCCCCCCATGGGAAGCCCCGGAGGCAACGTGGCAGAGCTGAAGAACCCCGGCCCGCGCAGCGGGACGCTCGTCTCCTCGGTCGATGGCTTTGCGGCCGCGAAGGCCGCCGGCATGAAGATCGTCATGGTCACCGCCTATGACACCTGGTCGGCGCGCCTCCTGGCCGACACCCCCGTGGACTGCCTGCTCGTCGGGGACAGCGCCATGATGGTCGTGCACGGCGAGAAGGACACGCTCGGCGCCACGACCGAGCTGATGGCCATGCACACGCGCGCGGTCGTCCGCGGCGCCCCAGGAAAATTCATAGTGGCCGATATGCCCTTCCTCGCGGCGCGCAAGGGCGAGTCCCACGCGCTCGACTGCGCCGCGACGCTCCTGCGGGCGGGCGCCCACGCCGTCAAGATCGAGGGCGCCCAGGGACACACCCATGTGATCCGGCACCTCGTCGAGTCGGGCATCCCCGTGATGGGCCATTTGGGTCTCACGCCCCAGTGGGTGCGCGGCCTGGGCGGCTTCAAGGTCCAGGCGAGGGATGCGGCGGCGGCCGGGCAGCTGCGCGAGGACGCGGCCGCGCTGGAGCTCGCGGGCGTGTTCGCCCTCGTCCTCGAGTGCATTCCCCAGGGACTCGCCCGCGAGGTCACGGCGGCCGTGAGGGTCCCGACGATCGGCATCGGGGCCGGGGCCGGGTGCGACGGGCAGGTGCTCGTCCTGCACGACATGCTCGGCCTTAACCCGGACTTCAGGCCGCGGTTCGCGAGGCGTTTTGCCGAGGGCGCCGCCCTCGTGCGCGCAGGAGCCGTGCACTTCGCCGAAGCCGTCCGCAGCGGGGAGTTCCCGACCGAGGGGGAGGGATTCTAGCCATGGCCCGGGTCACGACGACGCTGGATGCATGGCGAAGGGAGCGCCGCGCCATGGAGCCGCTGAGCGTGGGCTTCGTCCCCACCATGGGCGCGCTCCACCCCGGCCACCGCTCCCTCCTCGAGCGCGCCCGCGCCGAGAACGACCGCGTGGTCATGAGCATCTTCGTGAACCCGACCCAGTTCAACGACCCGGCCGACCTGGAGCGCTATCCCCGGACGCTGGAGGCGGACCTTGAGCTCGCCGGGGACCTTGTCGACCACGTGCTCGTCCCGAGCCCCGCGGAGATGTACCCGGACGGCTACGCCTACCGCGTCACCGAGAACGCGCTGAGCGCATCGATGGAGGGGGCCCACAGGCCGGGGCACTTCGACGGGGTGCTCACGGTTGTCCTGAAGCTGCTCAACCTCGTCCGGCCGCACCGCGCCTATTTTGGGGAGAAGGACCGCCAGCAGCTCGAGCTCGTCCGCGGGATGGCGGGGGCCCTGATGCTCCCGGTCGAGATCGTCCCCTGCCCCACCGTGCGCGATCCCGACGGGGTGGCGCAGAGCTCGAGGAACCGCCGGCTCTCGCCGGAGGCCCGGGCGCGGGCCTCCGCCTTTCCCCGGATCCTGCGCGAGTCCGCCGACGCCAAGGCCGCCGCCGCCGCGCTCGAGCGGTCCGGCTTCGGGGTGGACTATGTCCAGGACCGCGGCGGAGTCAGGCTCGGGGCCGTCCGCCTCGAGGATGTCCGCCTCATCGACAATGTCCGGCTATAACATCGCCTTCGTGCTCACGGGTTCCGTGGCGGGCTTCAAGGCCTGCGACGCGATCTCGCGCCTCGTTCAGCAGGGTCACCGCGTCAAGGCGGTCGCGACCGAATCGGCCCTGCGCTTCGTGGGGACCGCCACCCTTGAGGGGCTGACCGGCAGCCGCGTCCTCACCGACCTCTTCGAGCCTGGCGCCGCGCTCGAGCACATCCAGTTGAGCAGGTGGGCCGACGCGGTCGTCGTGTGCCCCGCAACGGCCAACACGATCAACCGGTTCGCCGCGGGGCTCGCCGACAACCTGGCAGGGGCGATCTACCTCGCCCACGACCGCTCGAAGCCGTTCCTCATGGCCCCGGCCATGAACCCCGAGATGTGGAGCCATCCCGCCACCCGGGAGGCGGTCGCCCGGCTCGGCGGGTGGGGAGTCCGCTTCATCCCCGTCGGCGAGGGCCGCACGGCGTGCGGCGAGGTCGGCGAGGGGCGCATGGCCGAGCCGCCCGAGATCGTCGCCGCGATCGAGGCCTCCCTGGCCCGGCCGGCCCGGCGGCTGCGGGTCCTGGTGACAAGCGGCGGGACGGCGGAACCCATCGACGGGGTTCGCGTCATCACCAACCTGAGCACGGGAGGGACCGGGGCCGCCATCGCCGACACGCTTGCCCGCATGGGCCACAACGTCTCCCTCCTCCGGGCGAGGGGCTCGGAAAGGGCGCAGGCGGTCCGCCACGACGAGACGTTTGTCACCTTCGCGGACCTGGACTTTGCACTTTCGAGGCTGCTCTCCTCGGAGCCCTATGACGCCATTGTCCACTGCGCGGCGGTCGGGGACTTCAGCGTCGCCGGGGTCGAGGTAGGCGGCTCGGCCGTTCCCCCGCGGTCCGGGAAGATCGACTCGGATTCGGCGCCTGTCGTCCGTCTCAGGCCAAATCCCAAGCTTGTCGACGGCCTCCGGGCTCGCAGCCGGAACGAGTCGATACGGGTCGTGGCGTTCAAGCTGACCCACGGCGAGGACCGCGCGGGCGCGGCGAGGGCCGTGGAGGCCCTCTTTGCCCACTCGGGGGCGGACCTGGTGGTCCAGAACGACCTCGCCGAGCGGCGGGGCCCGGAGGAATTCCCGTCGGTCATCCACACGGCCGACGGGGGCGAGGTGCGCTGCGCGACGCGCTCCGGCCTCGCGTCGGAGCTCGAGCGCATCCTGAGCTCGATGCCGGCCGCCGAGGCGGCGCCGGCCTAGGCCCCATGCTCCTCTGCCTCGACATCGGCAACACGCAGATCCACGGCGGCGTCTTCGACGGGGACACCCTTCGCTGCCAGTTCCGGAAGTCGACCCAGCCGCTGGGCTCGACGGACGAGCTCGGGATCTTCTTCGTCTCCGTCCTGCGGGAGAACGGTGTGGATCCCCGCTCGATCGGGAGAGTCGCCGTCTGCTCGGTCGTGCCCGCCGCGCTCCACCCGATCCGGGGGGCGAGCAACCAGTATTTCCACAACGATCCCTTCGTCCTGCAGGCGGGGGTGAAGACCGGGCTGAAGGTGAAATACCGCAACCCCCTGGAGGTCGGGGCGGACCGGATCGCCGGTGCGATCGCCGCCTCGCAGCGCAGGCCCGGGGCGGACCTCATCGTCGTCGACTGCGGCACGGCGACCACGTTCGACGTCGTCACGGCGGCGGGCGACTACCTGGGGGGCGTCATCCTGCCCGGCCTCGGGGTCTCGGCGGAGACCCTCGCGAGCCGCACGGCCAAGCTGCCCCGCGTCGAGATCGCTCGGCCTGACTTCGTCCTCGGTCGCTCGACCGTCGAGAGCATCCAGTCCGGCCTCTACCACGGCAACGCGGGGGCGATCCGGCACATCATCGCGGGGCTTACCCGGGAGGTCTTCGGCGGCGAGAGGCCCCACGTCATCGGGACTGGGGGTTTCGCGAGGATGTTCGAGGATGAGAGGCAGTTCGACGAGCTTGTGCCGGAACTCGTGCTTCTCGGCCTGAAGCGCGCCGATGAGCTCAACCGCGAGCCCGAGGGGCGCGCCTGAGGCCCCCGGGGAGACGACGCTCCATAAAAGTGAAGGAGCCCACCCCAAAGGAACGGGAGCTGAGGTGCTTCCGCAAGAGGAGGTACAGGAGCCAGGGCGACGCCCTCGACGCAGCCATGGTCGCCGGGGTCGAGCGCGAGCGGAAGGCCTATCAGTGCCCGTACTGCAGGCTCTGGCATCTCACGACGGTCGAGCCCAGGCCCTGACACGGGACTCGACCCGGGGCCGAGACCCCCCCATGTTCGGGCCCGGTCCTCCCCCGCAGCACCCCGACCCCCCACCCCCCATGGAAATCACCCGCCGCGACGCGCTCAAGGCAATGGCAGGAACGGCGGCCATGGCCGCACTGAACAGGGTGCGAGCCGACGAAGCCGCCCCCGCCCCCGCAGTTGCCGGACCCTCGGGCTCATTCAGGCACTCCGCCTGCCGCTGGTGCTATGCGAAGATACCCCTCGACGACCTCGCCCGCGAGGCCAAGCGGATAGGGCTCGATTCGGTCGAGCTCCTCGACCCCGCGGAATGGCCCGTCGTGCAAAAGCACGGCCTGACCTGCGCGATGGCGAACGGGGCCACGAGGATCCCCGAGGGCCTGAACCGGATCGAGCACCACTCGGTCATGGTGCCCGGGATGATAGAGCGGATCGGCGCGTGCGCCGATGCGGGCCTTCCCAACGTCATCTGCTTCTCGGGCAACAGGGGCGGCATGGACGACGAGCTCGGCGTTGCCAACTGCGCGGTCGCGCTCAGGCAGATCGTCGGCGAGGCGGAGAAGCGCAAGGTCACGGTCTGCATGGAGCTCCTCAACAGCAAGGTCGACCACCACGACTACATGTGCGACCACACCGCGTGGGGGGTCGAGCTCGTCAAGCGGGTCGGCTCCGAGCGCTTCAAGCTGCTCTACGACATCTACCACATGCAGATCATGGAGGGCGACGTCGTCCGAACCATCCGGGAGAACCACGCCTACATCGCCCACTACCACACGGGGGGCGTCCCTGGGCGCCACGAGATCGACCAGGGCCAGGAGCTCAACTACGCCGCGATCTCGCGCGCGATCAAGGAGACCGGGCACCGGGGCTTCGTGGCGCAGGAGTTCATCCCTGCCCGGGACCCGTTCACCTCGCTCGCCGAGGCGGTCGCGATCTGCACGGTCTAGGCGCGGGAATTTCCCTCGTCAATTCGCGGGCGATGCCCTAGCGCGGATCCATGCTTGTCGACTTCGCCACGCTCCCGCCGCGCAGCGCCTACCAGTGGATGGTGAGCTCGATCCTCCCCAGGCCGATCGCCTGGGTCTCGACGGTCTCACCCGACGGCGTCACGAACCTGGCGCCGTTCAGCTTCTTCCAGGGCATCACCGCAAGCCCCCCGACCCTCATGTTCGTCCCGGCGAACACCCGGGACGGGTCGAAGAAGGACACGATACGCAACATCGAGCTGGTCCCCGAGTTCGTCGTCAGCCTCGTGACCTTCGCGCTCTCCGCGAAGATGAACGACACCGCCTCGAACCTTCCTTATGGGGAGAGCGAGATCGCGAGGTTCGGGGTCGAGACCGCGCCGTCGCAGCGGGTCCGGCCCCCGCGCATCGCGGGTTCTCCCATCGCGTTCGAGTGCAGCCTCGACCGGATCGTCCTCGTGGGCTCGGGCCCCCTCGCGGCCAACGTGGTTTTCGGGCGGATCCTCGTGGCCCACGTGTTGGAAGGGGTCCTCGGACCCGACGGTCTCCCCGACTCTGACAAGATGGACCTCGTGGGCCGCCTGGGCCACGAGGCCTACGCGAGGACCCGCGACACCTTTAGCCTCAAGCGGCCGGACCGATAGCGTGCCCCGCGGTATGCACGGGAGACTCCCCCTTACGGCGCAATGAGCGCTCTCTGAGAGCCTCGTAGATCGGCTTGTCCCCTAGCGCCTCGGCTATCCCGTAGGCGGCGAAGCCGCTCACGAGGAGGGGGAGCATGAAGTCGTATTTCCCGGTGAGCTCGGTCATGAGGACGATGCCAGTGAGAGGCGCTCGAACGGTGGCTGTGAATAGCGCCCCCATGCCTATCACGGCAAACGTCTCGGGGTAGGCCGCCCATCCAGGCAGGAAGGAATGGACTCCCGCCCCGAGAGCCAGCCCGCCGAGCGACCCCAGGACCAGCAGCGGCGCGAAAATCCCGCCCGCCGCGCCCGAGCCGTAGCTCACCATCGTGAGGACAAACCTGCCGGCAAGGAGCAGGAGCATCCACCTGACCGCGATCTCGCCTGAAAGCGCCCGCTCGGAAAGGAGCGCGCCGGAGCCGCTCATCGCCGGATATGCCCAGGCGGCGAGACCCGCAACCGCGCCCGCTCCCGCGCCGACGAGGGGCGCCGGCCACGACCGAATGCGGTCAAAGAGGTCCAGGCTGAGGATCAAGGACTTGTTGAAAAGAACGCCCGCAAACCCGGCAAGGACTCCCAACAGGGCGCAAACGGGGAGCGCATGCAGCGTCGGTCCCGGCATCCCGTGGAGCGCGAAGACAGGAGTCTCCCCGGTCACGACCCGGCAGACGATGTCCGCCGTGACCGCGGCCAGGAAGGATGCCACGAACACCACGGGCGTGAAGCTGCCGTTCAGCTCCTCCAGGGCGAATATGAGCCCTGCGAGCGGGGCGTTGAAGGCCGCCGCGAGGCCCGCGGCCGCGCCCGCGCTAATGAGGGCCCTGCGCTCACCCTCTCCCTGCCTCACCCGGAACCACGTGGATACCATGAGGCCCGTGGCGCCCCCCATCTGCACGGTCGGGCCCTCGCGGCCGAGCGTGAGCCCGCCTCCGATGCCGGCGATTCCCGCCAGGAACTTGACCGGGATCACCCTCCTCCAGTCAAGCTGCCTCTCCCCGAGGACGACGGATTTCAGGTCCGGGATCCCGCTGCCCGCGGTCTCCGGGGCAAAGCGCCTCACCAGCCAGAGACCGAGGCCGCTTCCGAGGGAACCGAGACCCACGGCCACGAGCAATCCCGCTCCAGCAGGGAGGCGCTCTATCCACGCTATCCGGCCCGTCTCCGCACCATGGAGCGCCATGCGGAAGCCCGAGGCGATGAGGCCCGCGACGAGCCCCACGACAAGCGCCTTCGGGAGAATGTGGCGCCTCTTGACCTCCTTTTCCTTCAGGCCGGAGTTGGCGTCGGGTGGCTGAGTCATTGGCGCCCATCGTCCCGGGCTCGGAGAGATCCGTCAACCCGGCTCGTGCGTCGCTGGGGCGACTGCCCCTGCCCGTGGCATGGGACGTGCTCAGCCGTTGAAGCACTTTTCAACCGTGCGGTTAATTTCCGGCTGACTCCGGAAGTCCCCGCAAGAACCCGGCAAACATGAACGGCAAACGATTCCTGAACCGATCCCTCATCCTGGCAGCCGGCATCGCGGCCGCGGGCCTCCGAGCCCAGCAGGCCCCCGCGCCGGCGACGCCCCCGGCCGACGCTCCCAAGGACTCCACCGTCACCCAGCTGGCGAAGTACACGGTGAGCGACGTGCCGCTCGAGAACCAGATCCTGCCGACCGTCCGGCCGGTCGAGGGCGTCTTCGGCGACGCGGCCAACGTCCTGGACATTCCCAGGTCCGTCTCGATGGTCAACAAGGCCTGGATGGACGACCGGCAGGTCACCAATGCCATGGACTTCGGCCAGTTCTCGCCCGGCGTCTACTCGCCCGCGCGCTACGGCGTCCCGGCCACCCCGCTCATCCGCGGCGACAACGCCCAGATGTACGTGAACGGCCAGGGCGAGCTCTTCACGACCTCGAGCATCTACCCGAGCTTCAACGGCGTCGAGTCCATGGACGTCGTGAAGGGGCCCGGGTCCGCCGTCTATGGCCCCCAGAGCCAGGGGGCGGGCGGCTACGTCAACTTCACGACAAAGGAGCCCTACTTCGACCATGAGCACACCGACATCACCCTGACGCTCGGCGACATGGCGAGCGGCCACTCCTACTCGAACCCGGAGTTCACGATAGACACCAGCGCCCCCATCACCGACAAGCTCGCCTACCGGGTGAGCTACCTTAGCCGATTTGGCGAGGGCTACTACCAGAACGAGAAGAACCAGAGCCAGGACATATTCGTGGCCCTGACCTACAGACCGGCCGAGAGGCTCACGCTCGAGTGGTGGGCGCAGTTCTACGAGAACGTCTTCGGCGACGTGACAGGGGTGAACCGGGTGACCCAGGACTTCATCAACAACGGGACCTACATCGGCGGGAACGTGACCATTTATCCCGACACCCCCCCGTTCGGGATGGGGTATCCCGACGGCTCCTTCGGCGTGCTCGATCCCACGACGGCGTACCGGGTCAAGCTGCCGATCAACAAGGCCCTGCTTTCGCCGGGCGACGTCTCGCGCACCGGCCGCTACCAGTCCCAGCTCATCGCGACCCTTGGCCTCGGCCCGGATTCAAAGCTCGTGAACCGGACCTACTTCGAGAACGCGAACGACCGCGAGTTCAACAACTGGGGCTACAGCGAGTACATGCCGATCCAGGCCTCGTTCCAGGACCGCGCCGAGTACCACCGCGACTTCACCGTGGGCGGGATCGCCAACAAGCTGATCGCCGGGGCCGACTTCCGCTACACCAAGATCATCGCCTACCAGGACTTCGCCGTTGAGCCCTTCTTCTACTACGACCTCTACCAGCCGTCCTCCACGCTCGTGCTCCCCTCCTACGCGATCCTCGGGCGCACGCTCGGCGCCCCCTACCTCGTGCCGGGGCATTCGAACTACGGCGCCTACCTCGTGAACGACTCCGCAAACCAGGACTCCCACATCTACGACACCGCCGGCTTCGTCCAGGACACGGTGACGTTCAACCGGCACCTGTTCGTGATCGCCGGCTTCCGGATGGACCACATCAAGGCGGACGATGGCAGCCCCGCCCTGAACCAGGTCCAGGACCCGGTGACCGGCTCGGTCTTCAGCCCCGGAATCTACATCCCGCGCGGCGGGATCTTCTATGCCGAGGACTCGGTCAACGACCCCTCGTATTTCGCGAGCATCGTCTTCAAGGCCACCGACACGGCCTCGTTCTACCTCACCTACACGAGCGTGAACGCGGTGCTCGGCTCCAACAACTTCGGGGGGGTGAACGTCGCCGAGATCACCGACGGGGCCAACACCCCGGTGGGGACGCCCGCGGACTACGCGGCCCAGATGCACACCTCCCTCAAGACAAAGAGCACCCTCTATGAGGCCGGCTACAAGCAGAGCTTCCTCGGGAACACGCTCTACGTCGACCTGACCCTCTACCAGCAGCTCAAGCAGGAGCCCCAGATCCGCGGCCCCGCGTACCTCGTCAAGGCGAGCGGCATAGAGGCCGACGTCGTCTACCAGCCGACGAAGGCCCTCTCGGTGAACGCCAATTTCACATACCAGGACGTGACCGACTACGGCTCGGCCTTCTTCCAGCAGACCAACAGCTACCTGGACGGCTATCCCGTGGGCTTCACCGTGGACGGGCAGTCGGGGACGGGCGACGGCAGCCCGAACTTCAGCGCGGTCCCCGAGACCAACTACTCCGGGGTGTACTCCCCCCCGGGGGCGCGGATGAAGGCTCCCGGGGTCCCCGAGGTGCTCGGCAACCTGTTCGTCCAGTACGAGTGGCCCTGCGGGTTCGGGATCGGCGTCGGGCCCCAGTACCAGGGGCGCCAGTATGCCAACGACCAGGACACGCTCTACATCAAGGCCGAATACGAGCTGGACGGGTTCGCCTACTTCCGCCGGAAGGCGTGGGACGTCACCGTCAACGTCAAGAACATCACCAACGAGCGGATCCTCGACCCGATCGACGTCACGTTCGCGGGCAACGACGTCGTCTACGTCCGCCCCCCCATCACCGCTACGATCACCCTGCGCTACCATTTCTGAAATAAACGCCCCCAAGGTCGGCACGGGCCCGGCCGGGACCCGCGGCCGCCCGCGGGGCTCCGGACGGGTTGCCGCGCCGTCAAAACCCCGCAACATCAGCCGATCATGGCGAAGCCCGACCCTGTCCTGATCCACGACTGGCACCCGCTCGCCCGGGTCCAGGACATCCCCGAGGGCAGGCCCGCGGCGGCGCGCCTCCTCGGCGAGGACCTTGTCCTGTGGTCATCGGGGGGGCGGTTCCACGCCTGGCGTGACCTCTGCGTCCACAGGGGCTCAAGGCTTTCCATTGGAAAGGTCACCGATGGGTGCCTGCAGTGCCCCTACCACGGGTGGACCTACGACGAGGCGGGCGTGTGCGTGAAGATCCCGGCGCACCCCGACCAGAAGCCGCCCGCCCGGGCGAGGACGACCGTCTACCATTGCCGGGAGGCCTACGGGTGGGTCTGGGCCTGCATGTCGGAGACCCCCAACGCCCTGCCTGAGTTTCCCGAATGGGGCGACCCGGGCGTGCGCACCTTCGCCATGGGCCCCTATGCGCTTGAGGCGGGGGGGCCGAGGATCATCGAGAACTTCCTGGACCTGGCCCACCTCTCCGTCGTCCACGAGGGCATCCTGGGCGTGGAGGGCAAGGGCGAGATCGGGCGCTACACGGTGGAGACGCGGCCGGACGGGGTCTACGCGAGCGACATCGTCGTCTGGCAGCCGGACCCCGACGGGTCCGGCCTGCCCGCGGAGGCCCACTATACCTACCGGGTCATCCGCCCGCTCACGGCCTACCTGAACAAGCGCGCCGGGAAGAGCGTCTTCACCATGATGATCGTGGCCACCCCGGTCGACGAGGCCAGGTCCCACGCGTGGATCCTGTTCTCGATGAAGGGGGCCGATGCGACGCCGTCCCAGCAGCTCGTCGACTGGACGGACCGGGTGTTCCTCCAGGACAAGCCCGTCGTCCAGTCGCAGCGCCCCGAGCTGCTCCCGCTCGACCTCCAGGCCGAGCTCCACCTCAATTGCGACCGGACCAGCATCGCGTACCGCCAGTGGCTCAACGAGCTCGGCGTCGGGTTCGGAACCTCATAGCCTCCCCACCCTTGATCGACGACCCCGTACTCACCCGCGACTGGCATGTGGTCGCCCGCGCCTCGGAACTGGCCCCGGGGGACGTGAGGGCGTCCCGGCTCCTCGGGGTCGACCTCGTCGTCTGGAGGGGCGACGGGGGGATCCAGGTGTGGGACGACCTCTGCGTCCACCGCGGGGCGAAGGTCTCCGGGGGCAAGGTCAAGGACGGCTGCCTGCAGTGCCCCTACCACGGGTGGACGTACGCCGCCTCGGGCGAGTGCGTGCGGATACCGGCGCACCCGGACCAGAAGCCGCCCCCGCGCGCCCACGCGAACACCCACCCGGTGCGGATAGCCTACGACCTCGTGTGGACCTGCCTCGGGGAACCCTCCGGCGAGCCCCCGCCCTTCCCCGAGTGGGCCGACCCGGCCTACCGCAGCATCCCGTGCGGGCCCTACGCGTTCAAGGCCCTGGGACCGCGCGTCATCGAGAACTTCCTCGACGCGGGGCACTTCCCCTTCGTGCATGCGGGCTTCCTCGGCGACCCCGCGCACGCTGAGATGGACGACTACGAGGCCGAGACGACGGCGACCGGTGTCATCGCGCGGGACATCCCGATCTGGCAGCCTGACCCCGACGGCACCGGCAGGCCGGCCAAGGTCCTCTACACCTACGAGGCCCTGCGGCCCCTCACCGCCCGCTTCACCAAGGCCCAGGGCGAGCAGCGCTTCAGCATGATCGACATCGTCACCCCCGTGGACGAGGGCCACAGCCTCGCCTGGGCCATCATGGCGATGAATTACGCCCACGACGTCCCCGCGCAGAAGATCGTCGCGTTCCAGGACGAGGTGACGGCGCAGGACCTGCCTATCGTCGAGTCCCAGCGCCCTGAGATGCTCCCGCTCGACCTCCAGGCCGAGCTCCACCTGCGCTCGGACCGGACCGCCATCGCCTACCGCAAGTGGCTCAGGCAGCTGGGGCTGAAATACGGCACCGCGTGAGCCCGAGGCGCACCGGCCATGAATGACCCGACCATAGCGGGGCTCGTCAGGCCCGCCGAGGCTACCTTCGCCGCCGCCGACCGCGACGTGCTCGCCTCCTACTGGCACCCCGTGGCGTACGCCTCCGAGGTGGCCGAAATGCCGCTCGCCCGCCGGCTCCTCGACGTCCGGCTCGTGGTCTTCCGGGGCGAGGAGGGCATCTGCGTGGCGCGCGACCTGTGCGCCCACCGCGGGGCATCGCTCAGCCGCGGGTCGATGGACGGAACGACGCTCGTCTGCGCCTACCATGGTTTCCGCTACTCCGGGACCGGGGCCTGCACCGGCGTCCCCTCCCAGGACCCGTCGGTCCCCATCTCCCGGAAGCTCCATCTCCAGACCTTCCCGGCCGTCGTCGCCCAGGGCCTGGTCTGGACCTGCCTGCGGCCCCCCGCCGCGGCCCCGCCCCCCTCCTGGCCGGGCCTGCCGCTCCCCGGGTGGCAGACGATGGAGATGCCGGCGTCCACCTGGAAGGCCGCCGCCCCCCGGCAGGTCGAGAATTTCAACGACGTCGCACACCTCTCCTTCGTCCACAGGGGCTCCTTCGGCAACCCCTCGGCCCCGCGCATCCACGAGTACCGGGTCGACGAGCACGCGGACGGCCTGGAATTCACGCTCCGCTATCCCCAGGTCGACAGGGACACCCTCGCGCAGTCGCCCGAGGTCATCTCGGACATGACCTACGTGTACCGCCTCACGCTCCCGTTCTCGACGCTCCTGAGCATCATCGCGCCCGACGGGAGGATCCTCAACGTCTACGACGTCGCCACCCCCGAGACGGCCCGCCAGAGCCGCGTCCACATGCTGCTCTCGCGCAACTACTCGACCGGGGACCCCACGGCCCCCGCCATAGAGTTCCAGTCCTACGTGAACAACGAGGACAGGCCGGTCGTCGAGGACCAGTACCCCGAGGACCTCCCGCTCGACCTTCGCGAGGAGGTGCACACCTCGGCCGACCGGATGTCGATCTCCTACCGCAGGCGGCTCGCGGCCCTGGGCCTCACCGGCGCCTGGGTGGCGTGAGCCTCCGTGGCACGAACGGTGCTAAACACCCCAAGATGCCCGCCGAAAGCCCCGCCGTAGCCCCCCTGAGAGAGTTCATAAGGGCGTTGCCCAAGGCCGAGACCCACCTGCACATGGAGGGGGCCTGCCCGTTCGAGCTGCTCCAGAGGGCCGACCCCGTGAGGCACGCGAGGCCCCCCGTCTTCTGGGAGGAGTCGTTCAAGTACACGAGCTTCAACCAGTTCATGGACCTCTATGTCGCCTACTGCGGCGAGTTCTTCACCTCGGCGGAGCGCTACCACGACGCCGCCAGGATTGTCCTGGCGACCTGCGCGGCCCAGGGCTGCCGCTACGTCGAGACGAGCTTCCACCTCCCGACCCTCCTCTCGATGAAGGACACCGGGCCCGAGGTGATCCGCGCGATCAAGGCCGCGGCGCCCCGCGGCCTCGAGCTGCGCGTGTTCGCGGGGATGTGCCACGACACCTACCAGGGCGCGGGGAAGGACCTCGTGGACGACGCCCTCTCGTGGCCGGAGCTGGACGGGATCGACCTCCACGGGTGCGAGGACCTCCCCCTCGAGCCGTGGACGGGCGAGGTCTGGGCCCGGGCGCGAAGGGCCGGCAAGTTCACGAAGGCCCATGCCGGGGAGTTCATGGGGGCGGGGTTCATGGAGAGGATCCTTGACGAGCTCGGCGTGACCCGCATCGAGCACGGCATCCGCTCGGTCGAGAGCCAGGCCACCCTGGCGCGCCTCCGGCGCGAGGGGATAGCGCTCGACGTCTGCCCGCTGAGCAACGTGAAGCTCGCCGTGAGCGGGATACGCTCAATGGCCGACCACCCCATACGGCGCCTGTTCGACGCGGGGATAACGGTGACGGTCAGCTCGGACGACCCCTTCTTCCTCAACAACACCCTGACCCAGGAATACGAGGCTCTCCACCGCGACCTCGGCTTCTCGCGGAGCGAGCTGGTCCGCGTCGCCGAGAACAGCCTGCGGGTCGCGCTGGTGCCGGAGCACGTCCGCGGGGCATGGCTGAACGAACTCGCCGACGTCGCCGTCCGAACGGCGGTGGCGGAGTGAGCCCGACCTGATGGAGCCCCTGAGCATCCACACGGACCCCGGGACAGGCGGGGACGCGGAGGCCGCGCCGGCCCAGCCCACCCTGAAGAGGAACTACCTCTCGGGCTTCGAGAACGTCGCGCAGACGCTCGGCACCATGGCGCCGACCGGGACGCTCGGGGTCATCATCCCGCTGGTGATCGGCAAGTCGGCCAATGCGACATGGGTCCTCATCCTCGGTGTCGTGGGGATCTACCTCATGATCCTCTTCAACATCAACGTGTTCGCGACCCGCTCCGCATCGGCGGGCGGCCTGGGCACCTATGCCCGGCTCGGGCTCGGGGCGCGCGCCGGCGCAGCCACGAAGTGGGCCTACGTGATCGCGCTCCTCTTCGGCGCCGCGGGCTCGGCGCCGTCGTCGGCCTATTACGCGTGCCTCCTGATCACCCAGTACACGGGCGCTGCCAACACGGCGCTCCTCGGGGCGGCCGTCACGACGCTCGTGGTCGCCGCCTCTTGGTGGACCGCGCACCGCGACATGAAGCTCTCGAGCGACGTCATGATCGTGATCGAGGTGACGTCCCTCGCCGTGATCATAGCGATCATCGCGATCGCGATGGCGAAGGGCGGCCCCTGGGTGGACCGGCCCCAGCTCGCGCTCCAGGGGGCGGGTCCCCGGACCTTCAGCGCGGGACTCGTGCTGGCCTTCATCATGATGGGCGGCTTCGAGAGCGCGACCACCCTCGGGGAGGAGGCCAAGCACGCCGAGCGGACGATACCGCGCGCGATCATAGGCTGCGTCCTGCCGCTCGGGCTCCTCTACGTCGTCATGACCTACCTGCTGGTCGGCCTCGGGCGGAAGTTCGGGATCGCCCTGGACCAGCTCGAGGCGCCCTTCGACACCCTTGCCAGGGCCTACCATCTCCCCTGGCTCGGGACGGCCAGCTCGGCCGGCATCGCGCTCAGCTACTTCGCGTGCACGCTCGGCTCCCTGAACGCCGGGGCCCGCGCCCTCTATTCGCTGTCGGAGGACGGCCTCTTCTTCCCGAGCGTCGGGCGCGCGCACCCCGTGAACGCCACCCCCCACCGGGCCATAGCGATCCTCAGCGTGATCTCGATCGCCGCGCCCGCCGTGATGCTCTTCGACGGCGTCTCGCTCGTCTCCTGCATCGACTACCTCTCGCAGCTCGCCGCCCTCGGGTTCATCGCGTCCTACTTCATGGTCTGCCTGGCCGTGCCCTTCTACCTCTCGCGCCTCGGGCGCCTGGGCTGGCCCCCGGTCGCCATCTCGGCCGCCGCCCTCCTGCTCCTCGCGGGCGTCATGGTGCAGAGCGTCTATCCTGTGCCCGACGCCCCCGCGTGCTACCTGCCCTACGCCTTCGCGGCCCTCACGGTCGCGGGAATCCTCCTCTCCTGGCACTTCAGCCGGGGCGCCGGCTCGCCGGCAGCGCCATGAAGTCATTCGTAAAGGGTGACATCGACGGGTTCATCGCCCTGTGGCTGGACAACCTCGTGGTCGCGATCGTCATGGTGAAGCTGAGCCTGGGGTTCCCCCTCTACCTGGACCCCCACCTGTTCTACTCCCGGCTCATGCCCGCCTCGGCGGTCGGCCTGCTGATCGGGAACCTCTACTACGCCTGGCAGGCCCACAGGCTCGCGCGGCGCGAGAACAGGCAGGACGTGTGCGCCCTCCCGTTCGGGCTCAGCATCATCCTCCTGGTCACGTTCGTCTTCCTCGTGCTCTATCCCGCGAAGGTCCGGGCGCTGAACGCAGGCTTGAGCGAGGCCGAGGCAAGCATGGCCGCGTGGAGGGCGGGGGTCGGGGCCGCGTTCGTCATGGGGATCATCGAGTGCGCCGGCGCCTTCGTTGGCGGGTGGATCCGGCGCTTCACGCCCAGGGCCGCGCTCCTCTCGACGCTCGCCGGGATAGCGCTCGCGTTTCTCGCGCTCGATTTCTTCTTCCGCGCCTATGCCTTCCCGGTGGTGGGCCTCACGACCCTCGGCCTCTCGTTCGTGTTCTACTTCGGGAGGGTGGAGCCGCGCCTCGGGATTCCCAGGGGCCTCGTGATCCTCGTCGCCGGCACCGCGCTCGCATGGGCGTGCCATTTCATCTCGGGATCCACGATCGTGCCCGTCGGCAGGCTCGCGTTCGACACGGTCGGAATCTATCCGCCCATCCCCGACCCTTCCCTCCTTGTCACCTGGTGGCACTCCATCGGCAACAGCCTGCCCGTCGTGCTCCCCCTCGCCCTCGTCAGCACCCTCTGGTCCCTCCAGGTGGTCGAGTCGGCCGAGGCGGCCGGGGACAGCTACGACACGAGGGACTGCCTCCTCTTCAACGGCATCGCGAGCATGGGCTCCGCGCTCTTCGGCTCGCCCTTCCTCGCGACGATCTATTTCGGCCACCCCGGGTGGAAGTCCATCGGGTCCCGCGCGGGATACTCCGTGCTCAACGCGGTCGCAATGACCCTGATCGCATGCACGGGGACGCTCGGGATCATCGTCCACTTCGTCCCCGTGGAGGCCGGGATGGCGCTCATCATATGGATCGGGATCGCGATGACGGCGCAGGCCTTCGAGGTCGTGCCCGCCCGGCACATCCCCGCGGTCGTCGTGGGCCTCATCCCGGCCCTCGGCGCCTACACCGAGTTCGTGATCAAGCGGACGCTGCTCGCCGTCGGGTTCGGGACGCCCGACCACCCGATACCCCAGGCCCTCAATGCGCTCTTCGCCGACCGCGCCGACTACTACTCCTCGGGCGTCTTCGCCGTCGGCGAGGGCTACATCTACACCTGCATGATCCTGAGCGCGGCCACGGTGCAGATCATCGAGAGGCGCTTCATGCGCGCGGCCGCGTGGTTCGGGATCGGGGCGGTGATCGCCCTCCTGGGCCTTGCCCACAACTACCGGATAACGGGCTCGGACATCGTCGGCGTCATCGGCTTCGCGCCGGGAGCCATCCCCCTGGCCTACCTCACCATGGCCGTCCTCTGCGCCATGACCGGCTGGGCCACAAACCATGAGCAGGGCCCATCCTCCGCGGGCGCGCACTGAGCCCCCGGCCCCGCCCGCGCTAGGACGCGAAATCGCGCCCCAGGCCGAGGCCGACCAGGGCCCTCCTGTAGCAGGTCGAGAACCGGTCGGCCCTGATGTGGAACTCCTCCGACAGGTCGAGGGGGAGCTCCTCGGGGCGCTGGGCCTCGACAAAGGGCCTGTCCTCGGAGAGCACCTGGGTCTGGAGGGCGATCGTGCTGTCCTCGGGCCCGTCCAGGTCAAAGTCGCGCGTGAGCCGGAAGAGCACGTTCGTCTCCCTCGCCGACCTGGGGGAGGGAAGGTTGTAGGCGACGAAGTTCCGCCCGTCCGGGAACCGGATCCTAAGGCGCGTGTAGAAGGGGAAGGTGAGGTCGTAGGTGTACCGGATCTGCTCCATGGCGCCTTTCCGGCCAAAGTCCTCGATCGAGTAGCGGTCGTAGTCGAAGACGAAGTGCATGCCGGTCGCGCTCACGTCGACGTCGTACTTCGCCACCTCGGGAAGGTCGCGGTTGCCGAAGGTTCCCGCATGGACCCAGGAGAGGTGCGCGAGGTCGTTGAAGTTCTCCACGTGGCGCGCGGCGGAGCATTTCCAGATCCCCGCGGGCATCGCCATCTGCTTGAGCCCCGGATCGTCGAGCTCGGGCCAGTCTGGAATCGGCTGGCGCGGGGAGGCCGCGAGGCACACCCACACTACGCCGTGCCTCTCCTCCGCGAGGACCGTCTGCAGGCAGAGCTTCTTCGGGATCACGGCGTCCGGCTGGGCAGGGATCCTCGTGCACTGGCCGTCGGCCCCGTACCGGAATCCGTGGTAGGCGCACACGACCTCGTCCCCCTCGATCCAGCCGAAGCTGAGCGGGACGCCCCTGTGGATGCAGATATCCCTCGCCGCGACGACGCGCCCGCCCGCGCGGTAGAGGACGAGCTCCTCGTCGAGGAGCGTCACCGCGTGGGGCTTCTTGGCCCCGATGTCGGAGGGGAAACACACCGGGTGCCAGAAACCCGCGAGGGCCTCCCAGTCCGAGGGCTCGAACGTGCACTTGCGCGGGAGCCTGGACGGCGGGCGGGTCGTCGCGGTGGGTTGCATGGGGGTACGGCGGGACGGTTCTCTTCTCAAGCAGGCCATGTGCCACCGGGCCCGCGTTTCAACCTTTTGGTTGAAATGAATTGTGGTTGCGCGTCAACCTTTCCCGGGCCGAATTCACCCCCGGTCCCCCACCCATGAAAATCATGATCTACAGGAACCTCTGGGGCTGCACGGGCGCGCGCGGGGAGGCGGTGGCGGCGGCCCTCGACGGAGGCTATGACGGGATCGAGGCGGTCCTGTTCAACGACGCGGAACACGCCGAGATGCGGCGGGTCCTGCGCCGGCGGAGGGCCCCCTTCAAGGGCACGATCTGGACCCGCCATGCCGGGACGGCGGTCGCGGACCATGTCCGCGCCTTCAAGGGCCAGCTGCGCTCCTACCTCCGCACGGGAGCCGACTCCATCAACGTCATCGGGGGCTACGACTGCTGGGGCGAGGACGAGGCCGCGCGGTACTTCGAGGCCGCGCTGAAGGCATCGGACGCCGCGGGGGTGCCGGTCTCCCATGAGACCCACAGGAACTCGGCCCTCCACCATCCCTTTCCCGCTAGAAAGGCGATCGAGCGCTTTCCCGAGCTCCGGCTGACCTGCGACTTCAGCCACTGGGTGGTGGCCTGCGAGCGGCTCATCGAGGACCAGATTGACCTGATCCGGCTCTGCGGGACACGGACCGACCACATCCATATGAGGGTGGGCACCGAGCAGGCTCCTCAGGTCGCCGACGTCCGCTCCCCCGAGGCCCGGCGGTACCTCCGCGTGTTCGAGCGCTGGTGGGACATCCTGTGGGAGGCCCAGCTCGCGCGGGGCCTAGCGGTCACCACGGCCTGCCCGGAATTCGGCCCGCCGCCCTACCTCCCCACCCTTCCCTATTCCGGGGCGCCGGTCGCCGACCTCGCGGCCGTCTGCGACTGGCAGAGGGACCGGCAGGCGGCCCGGTTCAGGCGCTGGGCCGCCTCGATGAAAGATTCTGGACGAACTCGCCGATGAACTTCCGGCGGTCCCTCAGGAACCGCGGGTCGTCGGGGTCCAGGCCGGTGATCTGCCGGCAGACCTGGGGGAAGGCGATGGGCCACGTCGCGAGCGCGAGGCAGGCGATGAGGGTCTGCGCGCCGTGGAAGCCGGGGGGCCAGCCCGGGACGCCCCGGTTCTTGTCGATCCGGTCCAGCGAGGCCTTCCACATGCGCCGGGGCTTGCGGCCGTTGCGCGTCGCGTGGGCGCGGCTGAGTCCGTCCCACTCAAGGAGCCTCAGCAGGTAGGGATGGGCATTGTGGAAATCCATCCAGTAGAGGAGGTCGTGCTCGAGGTCCCTCGGCACCGCCTTCTCGGCCTCCAGGACCTCGTCGTAGACCCTCTCGAGGACCGCCTGGTAGAGGCCCTCCTTGCTGCCAAAGTAGTAATAGATCAGCTGCTTGTTCGTGCTCGAGGCGGATGCGATGCGGCTCACCCGCGCCCCGGCGAAGCCGTGCGCCGCGAACTCCGCCACCGCAACATCGAGGATCCGAGCCTTGCTCTTCTTTGCCATGTTCGTGCCTTGGGCGCCTGCTAGAATCGGGCCAGCCGCAGCCGGTCGTCACTCAGATTCCGTGAATTCGCAGAGCGCGAACACGTGCACGCCGAGCTCCTTCAGGCGATTCGCCCCTTTCAGGTCGACAAGGTTAACGACCGCGCCCACGTCGGTCACGTGGCAGCCGATCTTCGTGAAGAGCTGCACGGCGGCGCAGAGCGTGCCTCCCGTCGCTATGAGGTCGTCCATAAGGAGGACGTTCGCCCCCTTGGGGGCGGCGTCCGTGTGGATCTCCAGGATGCTCTGTCCGTACTCGAGCTGGTACTCGGCGTGGATCGTCTCGCCGGGGAGCTTCCCCTTCTTGCGCACCATGACCATCGGCTTCTTGAGCACGTAGGCCAGCACCCCCGCGGGTATGAATCCCCGGGCGTCCAGGCCCGCGATGAAGTCGATCGGCATGTCCCTGTAGCGCTCGACGAACATGTCCATGGCGGTGGCAAACCCCTCGGGATGGCGGAGCAGCGAGCTCACGTCCCGGAAGCGCACCGGGGGGTGCGGCCAGTCGGGTATCGTGCGGATCATCGATTTAATGTTCATGACTTTGGGCCTGCGGCGCCTCGGGCGCCCGCAGGCCATGCTGCGGGGCACCACATGACTCTGAATTCCGGTCCCAAGTGAAACCTATTCCGCAGGATGTCTGGGTGACGCCTGTCATGCACCCAGTTTGGCGCGCTTTAGCCCCTCAACCCGGTCGAAATCCCCGTCGGAGTACACAAGGGTCGCGGAATAGTGCAGCGCGGTGGCGGCGATCCAATTGTCGTTCTCGCCCAGCCGTTGTCCCTTGCCCATCAGCTTCTTGTCCAATTCACCGGCCCGATAGGCGATCGCCTCCGAAAGGGGCAGCTTCCTGAGGTGCCGAAGCAGGACCCGGATCGCGGTCTCGTCCTCACCCGAGGCCAATTCGCCCACGGACACCGCGCTGCATGCCAGGTCGTCGCCCAGGTGCCTCCCCAGATAGGCACGGACCCTCCCGACCCGACTGTGGGCGAGCTCATCCTCCAGCTCTATCAAAGCGCTGGTATCAAGAAGGAGCATCGCGCATGCCCCTCGCGTGCGACCTCCTCGGCGTCAGCTGGTCCTTCTTCAGCCGCTCACGCCCCTCCTTCGTGAAAAGATCGCGGCCCTCGAGGGGCGCGATTGACTCCATCCACTCCTCGACCGTCTTCGCAGGCTGGTTGTCGAGCAGCCGGTTGAGAACGTCGCTGTAGCTCTCCCTGACGCCACGGCTGCTCCTGAGCCTCTTGGCGACGTCCTGTCTGACCGTAATCGTGGTGTACGCCATACATTGAAAATGCATTATGCATTTTTCCTGTCAATCTCCAGCCAGCACCCGTCGGCATTGAAGCCCCTGTCGACCCAGGTGTCCGGCAATAATGCCCTGAGCGTTGGTTCGCTTGAACCAGGTGCGATTCCCAATGCTCCCGCGAATCGCATGAATTCAACCATCCACGGAGAGCCTCGCGATCACGGAAACCGAAGCTTCGATGTTAATTCCTCCCCTTAAACGCGTTATGGATGACCGGACAGGCTGGCACATTCCATGCGAAAATGCCTGACGGTCCCCGACATTGCGCCATGAACTGTTCCCGCTACCGAATCCTGCGGCGCGAGCACGGGATGCCACCCTCCAATCAACATGAACGCACCCGCCCGCTCGATTCTTAGGCCGCCGGCCATCGCCTTCCATGCGCTTGTGCGCCTGGTGGCCCTCATGCTGGGGGCAACGGCGTCCCTGACGGCAGCGGCGCAATCCGTGGCCGCAACGGTCACCGCGGCCCCGTTGCCCTACGGCATCGCCGTGAACACGGTCACCAACAAGATCTATGTCACGAGCTACATCGATAAGGGCCAGGTGACGGTGATAGACGGGGCCACCAACGCCACCACGGCGATCCCCGTGGGGTCGTTTCCCTCGGGCATAGACGTCAACATGGTGACGAACAAGGTCTACGTGGCCAACGGCGCCAGCAACAGCGTCACGGTGATAGACGGCGCGACCAACGCAACGACCACCATCCCGGTCGGCATCAACCCGACCGCCGTCGCCGTCAATCCGGTCACCAACACGATCTTCGTGGTGAACAACAACCTCGACGGCACCATCTCGGTGATAAACGGAGCCAGCAACGCCGTCACCGGCAACATCTTCGCGGGGTTCAACCCCAAGGCGGTCGCAGTCGACACCGCGAAGAACTTCATCTTCGCGATTGCCGGCTCCAACAACACGTTCACGACCGTCGACCCAAACGTGTACCTTATCGACATCGCCACGGGCAACATGGTCATCGCCGAGGGGGGGACGAAACCCGTGGCCCTCGCCGTCAACACCACGAGCGACCAGCTCTATGTGGCGAACTTTGAAAACGACGCTTTCGTCGTCGCGATCGCCAGCGCGCAAAAGGGCGAGGGAGGGTATGGCCCGCTGCCGGTCGGGGGCACCTCCCTGGCCGTGAACACCGTCACCAACAAGGCCTATTTCACGGAAGGCAACGCAGTGGCCGAGGTGGACGGGAGCACCCTCGCCTTCTCGATCATACCCGTGGGCGTGAACGGCCTGGCGGGCATCGCCGTCGATCCCTCGACGAATACCGTGTACGCCGCGAGCGCGATGGATCCGGGCTTCGTCGCGGCGATCGACGCCAGCACCGGAAGGGTCACCCTCATCGCGACCGGTGCATATCCGTCGGTCATCGGCGTGAACCCGGTGACCCACAGGGTGTACGTGCTCAACAACGATGCCGCGGGCACGGTGACCATCCTTGACGGGCCAACGGGGGCGATCGCGCCGGCCTTCACCTCGGAGCCGCAGCCGCAGACAATCAACCCGGGCTCGACGGTTGTCTTCAATGCCGTCGCGAACGCCTCGCCCGATCCGACCTATCAATGGTTCTTCAACGGCCTCCCCCTCTCGGACGGGAACGGGGTCTCGGGATCGGCGGGCCCCATCCTCGTCCTTGTGAATGTCTCCCCGGCAAATGCTGGGGCCTATGCCTGCAGGGCGACGAACGCCTCGGGAAGCGCAACCAGCGCGTCCGCCAGCCTCACGGTAGCGGCCGCCGCCGATCCGGCACACATCGTGAACCTCTCGACCCGGGCGTATATCTCCGGCGGCTCCCCCGCGGTCCTGATCGCAGGGTTCGTGATCGGCGGGGCGGGCCCGAAGCCCGTCATCATCCGCGGCATAGGTCCGGCCCTGGCCGGATTCGGGCTGTCCGGGGTCATCGACCTGCCAAGCCTGGCCCTCTACGACTCGGCAAGCCCCGCCCACCTGATCACCCGGGATTCGGCCTGGCAGACGCCCCCCGACGCCCCCGCCGTTGCGCCCTGGAAGGGGAACCTCACGCCCGCGGACGCGACGGCCGCCGACTTTGCCCGGGTCGGTGCCTTTGCCCTCCCCGCGGGGTCCTCCGACACCGCATTGAAGGTTTCGCTGCCCGCCGGCGCCTACACGTCCCAGGTCACGGCGGCGGACGGAACCACGGGCGTGGCCCTGGCGGAGATCTACGATGACGACCCCGGCTCCCCCGGCTCCCGCCTGATCAACATATCATCGCGCGCGTTCGTCGGGGACGGCGGCAACCTCATGATCGCGGGATTCGTGATCGCGGGCTCGGGCTCGGAGACGGTCCTCATCCGCGCCTCCGGACCTGCACTTTCCGCACTGGGCGTCACTGCCGCGGCCATCGTCACGCACCTGCAGCTCAACGACTCGGGCGGAAACCCGATCGCGTCGAATGAGAGATGGCGGGGCGATCCCCAGGTGGCGGCCACGGCCTCGCGGGTCGGCGCGTTCGACTGGACGGACCCCGGCAGCGGGGACTCCGCGCTCCTGGTCACCCTGCCCCCGGGGAGCTACACCGCCGAGGTCGATGCGCTCGGGTTCGGGGGCACCGCCCTCGTCGAGGTCTACGCGGTGCCGTGACCCGCGACGGGGCCCGCCTCAGCCGCCGGCGATCGCCCCAATGATCATGAAGGGCTCCCGCCCGGCGGATATGGCGTCGGGAAGCGGGGTGTCGTCGGGCTCCAGCGACACGTCCTGGCCGCAGGCGAAGAACCTGACGAAGGCGCGGCGCTTCTTGGTGGCCTGGTCTCGTATCGTCCCGCGAAGCACGGGATAGGCCCCCTCCACGGCGTCGATGACCAGACGAGGGGTCGCGGGCCCGGAGAACTCGAGGGACAGCGTGCCGGTGATGCCGACAAGGTTTCGAAGGTGCGCCGGGAGGATGACCTTGATCATTGGAGGGTCTGCACCTCGACGGACAGCACCGCCGGCAGGTCGCGAACGATGGCCTTCCACGTGTCGCCGCTGTCGGCGGACACGTAGACCTGCCCGCCCGTCGTCCCGAAATACACGCCGCATGTGTCGAGCGAGTCGACCGCCATCGCGTCGCGCANNTCGCGCAGGACGTTGACGTAGCAGTTCTTCTGGGGAAGCCCCTTGCTTAGCGCCTCCCATTCCCCGCCGCCCGTCCGGCTCCGGTACACCCGCAGCTTCCCTTCGGGCGGAAAATGCTCGGAGTCGCTCTTGATGGGGACGACGTAGATCGTCTCCGGCTCGTGGGGATGGACCTCTATCGGGAAACCGAAGTCGCTTGGCAGGTTGCCGCTCACCTCGCGCCATGAGTCGCCGGCATCGTCGCTGCGCATGATGTCCCAGTGCTTCTGCATGAAGAGCACCTGCGGGCGCGACGGGTGCATGGTGATGTGGTGCACGCAGTGCCCGACCTCCGCCGTGGGGTCGGGGATATGCTCGGACCTGAGCCCATGGTTGATGGGCTTCCAGGTCTCGCCCCCGTCGTCGGTCCGGAACGAGCCCGCAGCCGAGATGGCGATGTACATCCGCTTCTCGTTGGCAGGGTCCAGGATGATGCTGTGCAGGCACATCCCGCCCGCCCCAGGCTGCCAGCGCGGGCCCGAGCCGTGCTTGCGCAGGCCCGAGAGCTCCGTCCAGTTCCTGCCGCCGTCCCCCGAGCGGAACAGGGCTGCGTCCTCCACCCCGGCAAAGACGACCTCCGGGTCCCTGAGCGACGGCTCGAGGTGCCACACCCGCTTGAACTCCCAGGGGTGCGCCGTGCCATCATACCACTGGTGGGTGCCCGCGATGCCCTCGTAGGCAAACGAGTTGCCCACGGGCTCCCAGGTCTTTCCGCCGTCGCTGGACCTCTGGACCAGCTGTCCGAACCATCCGCTGCACTGGGAGGCGTAGAGCCGGGAGGGGTCCGCGGGCGAGCCCTTCATGTGGTAGATTTCCCAGCCCCCGAAGAACGGGCCGTCGACCTTCCATCTGCTCCGCTTTCCGTCGGACGAAAGTATGAACGCACCCTTTCGGGTGCCCACAAGCACGCGGACTTTGCTCATATTGGAATTCCCCCTTGTTGTTCCCAAAACAGGTTTTTCGGCCCCCCCTCCCTACGCAGGCCCCGGACCGATGTCTACGGTGAAATCGGGCCCTCAGCCGCTCCTTTGCCTTGCCGCCGCAAGGAGGGATTGCCTCTCCCCGCTGGTGATAAAGGCGATCTCAACGGCGTTGCGCTGCGCCGTCCGGATCTCCTCCGGGGTCAGCCCGGCGGCCGGCGCGGCGACCCGGTACTCATGATTGAGGTCGATCCCGCTGATCACGGGATCATCGGTGTTAATCGTGGCGAGCAGGCCCTCCGCAAGGAGGCGCTTCATCGGGTGCTCGCGCATGCTTCGGACGCTGTGGGTCTGGACATTGCTCGTCAGGTTGACCTCGAGCCCGATCCTCCCGCTTCGCAGGTGGTCGATCAGCGCCGGATCGTCGACTGCGCGGATCCCGTGGCCGATCCTCGTCGCTCCCAGGTTCCTTATCGCAGACCAGATGCTTGGCGCCCCATCCGCCTCCCCGGCGTGAACCGTCACGGCCCATCCCGCATCCCGGCCCCGCTTGAAGTGCGGCGTGAAGAGCTCGGCGGGCCAAGCCTTCTCGTCGCCCGCAAGGTCGAGCGCCACGATCCTCTCCCTGCAGGTGAGAAGCGCCTCGAGCTCGGTCGTGCACGCCTCGACCCCGTGGGTCCTGCTAAGGATCCCGATAAGGTTCACTTTCATGCCCGAGGAACTTCTCCCCTCCTCGACGCCCGCCACGACAGCCGCCACCACGGCTGCGGGATCGAGCCCGTGGGGTTTCGCCATGAAATAGGGGCTGAACCGGAGCTCGACGTAGTCCAAGCCCTCGCCCTTGGCATCCTCGACGTTCTCCCTGGCGATCCTCCTGCAGGCATCGGGATCGCCGAGCACCGCGGTCATCCAGTGGAGCTTCGCCAGCCACGAGGGGAGGTCGGGCATGACCCCGGTGACCTGCACGTGGGGACGGAGGGATTCCGTCGTGGAGCCGGGAAGCGGCACCCCGTGGCGCTCCCCCAGCTCCAGGATCGTTCCCAGGCGGACGTTGCCGTCCAGATGCCGGTGCAGGTCTATGAGGGGAAATGAACGGTCCATCCTATTGGGACAAAGGGGAAGGTGTTGCGCGCGCCGCCCGCACGACGGGATTCACCCGCCCTTCTCCTCCCAGATCCGGGCCAGGTGAATGAGAGTCTCCACGGCCCTCCCCATGTCCTGCAGGCTCACCCACTCGCGCTGGCTGTGCACCCCGTGCATGCCCGTGAACAGGTTGGGGGTCGGGAGCCCGCGGGCGGTCAGGTTGGATCCGTCGGTCCCTCCGCGGATGGACGGCGAGACCGGCGTCATCCCGGCGCGGCGGAGCGCCTCGCGCCCGAATTCCACCGGACGCATGTCCTTTTCGAGCCAGTAGCGCATGTTGCGGTATTGCTCCCTGAACGTCAGGTCGAATCGGGCGCGCGGCTCGGCGGCCCTCAGGCCGGCCACCACGTCCTCCACGCAGGCCCTCTTGGCCGCCAGTCCGTCGAGCTCGAAGTCGCGCAGGATCATCCAGATCTTCACCTTGTCTGCGGTACCCCGCACCTCGAGCGGATGGATGAACCCTTCCCGGTCGGAGGTCGTCTCCGGGGCCAAATCCGGCGGAAGCGCCGTGATGAACCGGCCCGCAAGGCGGAGGGCATTGACCATGACGTCCTTGGCCCAGCCAGGATGGGCCGCGACCCCCTCGATCTCGAGCACTGCGGAATCGGCGCTGAAGGTTTCGAAGTCGATCTCCCCCGGCACCTCACTGTCGAGCGTGTACGCGACGTCGGCGCCAAGCTCGGCGAGGTCAAGCTTGTGCATGCCGCGTCCAATCTCCTCGTCGGGATTGAAGCAGAGTCTGATGACGCCATGCGGTATCTCCGGGTGACTGATAAGGAGCCGCGCCGCCGCCATGACAACGGCCACCCCCGACTTGTCGTCGGCCCCGAGGAGAGTGGTGCCGCTTGCGGTTACAATGTCGTGGCCGATCGCATCGCGCAGGTGCGGCGTGGTGTCCACGTCGAGCCTTTGGCTGGGGTCATCGGGCAGCGTGATCGGCCGGCCGTCGTAGGCCCGGTGGACAATCGGTTTGGCCGCGCCGGGAAGATTGGTCGCCGTGTCGACGTGCCCGCACCAGGCCATCCTTGGCACGCTGGCCTTGGCCGACGTCGCGGGCACCGTGGCGAGCACGTAGCCGCTCGCATTGAGGACCACGTCGGATGCCCCGATCTCGCGGAGCTCGGATTCGAGCAGGCGGAGGAGGTCCCACTGGCCGGGGGTGCTAGGGAAGGTCTCCGAGTGCGAGTCGCTCCGCGTGTCGATCCGGACATAGCGCAGGAATCGCTGGAGGAGGTCTTCGGTGTCGATCTGCATGGACCACGCTCGGATCGGGGCTGGCGTGAATCAAACCGATTCCGCGAGTTCACTCCGGAACCCTGCGGGACCAAGCCGGCCAGGTTCGCAGACAGGTCAATATGCTGCCCGGGAATGGATTTGAACCGTCCTGGTCGCAAAAAAACACCCCATGTTACCAGAGCCATCTTGCTCCGATGACCATTAACAAGGCCAAGAGGAGCAATTCAATCCCCGGCATCAGGGAACTAGGCGCCTGTGACTAACGTTGCTCAAGAAAGCCCTCCTGAAGGGTGTATAGGACAAATCTACCGGAGCGCGCTTGAAGCCGCCTCGAGCGCTGCTGAAAAATTTGGCAGCTTGTGGCGCCGAGCGTACGATTGAAAGCGACGCACCGCGGCCGGCGAAATCTTGATTGTCTTGCGCAGCTTGCCAGCCGGCTTGCGTCCGGCGCCGGGGCGAGCGCCCCCATGGGCGCGTAATGCGCGTGCCGCGTCAAAGTAGTCGAGCACATCCTTGCCTGCATCGAAGCGAGCCTCGAGGTGGTCGGCCGTGGTGACCCTAGTCGACGAGATCTTGGTAGAGAGTTTTTTCATTTTTCCGAGAGCGGCGTGCCGAGATCAGACGGATCGCATTGTCCCGTGGCGTAAAGACCACGGTCCAATGCCTTCCCCCGATGATGCCAATGGCGAGGTGCCGCAGCTCGCCGGGGTTTTTCGAGGGGAGGACAAGACCGGGCCGGCCCAAAGCGCCGAGGCAGAAGCAAGCCTGATGCCGTGCTTAATCTCGTTGCCCACGCTTTTGACTGGGTCCCAATCAAAGTTCACGTTGATTTCGTATGCACTCTTTCAAGAGATGCAAGTACTATCTATCGAACCCACATTTCCCGTCCGCGGGAGCTAAGATTAGCACTCTATCTGTCCCGTTTTCCGAGTCGCGCGGCATTCCCGGCGGCATTCACCTGCGTCTGCGAGACTCGCAATGCCCACAGTATGTGATCCTATGACAGAAGTGGTTTTCGGAACGGCAGATAATCAGGGGATTTCATAGACCTCGGCAAGACCCACACCCACAGTGTTATTTGCACCCGAAATCTGCATCGTGTAGCCGCCAGCGGGCAGGTTGACGATCTGCGCGCAGTCCCCGCTGCCCGGGGTGAACGAGAAGGCCCCAACTGCCTCTTCAAAGCCTGCGATCAAGCTCGGGTCTGCACTCGTCCATCCAGTATTCGAAGCAATCTCCCCAGCATTGTTAACCACGCTCAAACTCGGCTCGGCAAGGGCTCCGGTAACGCCGAACTGTGTGAGGCTGGGTCCACCCGCCCGTACCAGCAATTCCTCGGAGCCGCTTCCCGAAATGACGAAACCAGCAATGATCATGTCTCCCCCAGTTCCGACCTGAGCCCGTGTGGAGATGTTGACAAGACGAGTTCCGGTCGAGGCCACCTCGTAAACCTCAGCCAACGCGATTCCCGTCGTGCCGTTAACGCCGGAAACCTGCACGGTGTATGCACCGGCCGGAAGGTCCACTACCACGGCGCAATCTGCGCTTCCAGAAGGATACGGGTACGCGCCAACCTGCGAGGACAAGTTTGCGATCTGCACCGATTTTGAATTCGTGCCCCAACCAGTGTTCGACGCAACCAACGTTCCCGAACTGTCAAACACGCTAAGGCTCGGCTTTACAATGGCTCCAGTTACGCCGAACCCGATCAGGCTCGGTCCGCCACCGCGAATCAATAACCTTTCCGTTCCGCTGCCGTCTATCACGAAACCAGGAATCAGAATATTCCCGCCGATTCCAACCTGAGCGCGAGTCGAGATGTTGATGAGCCGAGCCGACGTCGCCGGTTGGGTGACAAGGGCGCCGGCGATCACGGTCACATTGTCGCTTGCCGAATTTGCAACGAAGATCGTGTTGGTTATCGAGTTTACAGCTATTGCGAAGGGGTTGAGCCCGGCTCTGATAGTGACGCTTGAAGTAGTCGCACCGTCGAAAACGGTAACACTTGGGTTAACTGAATTCGCCACGTATACCTTGTTGGTCACGGAGTCTACCGCGATGGCGTCTGGAGAAAGGCCTGCTAGCACCGTAGTGGTCGTGTCCGTCGCGCCATCTATCACCGTCACGTCGTTATCGCTATAATTTGCGACAAAGATCGTGTTGGTCAGCGGATTCACAGCCATAGCAACGGGCACAATTCCCGTTGGAACCGAAGTGGTGGTGTTCGTTGCACCGTCAATTGCCGTCACGGTAGCGCTTCCACCGTTGGCAACATAGATCTTGTTTGTCACCGGGTTCACAACGATTGCAATGGGCTCGACTTCGGCCGCGACGGTGGTGGTAGCATTCGTGGCCCCGTCTATTACGGTTACATTGTTACTGCCGTTGTTCGCTACGTAGACTTTATTCGTGACCTGGTTTACGGCGACGGCATATGAAGACTTGGCATTGGGATCATTGACTAATGTCGTTTCGTTTGTGGCACCGTCGATAACTGTAACAATGGAAAATCCAGGGCTTGTCACATAAATCTTATTTGTCACCGAATTTACCGCGACCGCATAAGGAGCAGGCGGTACTAGGACATCCGTTGTCGCGTTGGTGGCGCCGTCGATGACGGTGACGCTCGCGCTTCCATCGTTCACAACATAGATTCTGTTGGTCACGGTATTCACGGCAATCGTTTCTGGCCTAGCACCGACATCCACCGTTGTGATCGCATTGGTGTTGCCGTCGATCACGGTCACGTTGCCTCCGTCATTATTCGCGACATATATCTTATTGGTAAACGGGTTGACAGCGATCCCGTGTGGCATGCCTCCCACCCCGACATTGGCGACTGCAGTCTGTGCATTTGCTGAAAAGCCAAGTCTCAATGCGCTCGCGATTAACCAGCAGAAACAGAGATGCGGTTTTCTACTCACGCCTCGAAAGTGGTATTAAAATGCTAGAAACAGCGGAGATCCCCGCGGCTCGAATAGAGTTCGTCGGCAGCTATGCTCAGTTGGCAATGCGAGCCGAAGGAATAAATAGCGCTTCAACTGAAAGAGAGTTCGCGAGACGTGTCGACCACAATACCTAGCCTATGATTTCGATCCATCCACCGTCGTCTTCAAACTCGCCATTGGTGCCCGGGACAGGATTTGAACCAAACCTGTCCGACAGTGCGCCCTCCTCTACCAGAGCAATTTTGCTCCGGTGAGATCTCATAAGAATGTGCAAACAGAAGTACGACCAGGCATCGAAAACAGGAGATTTGGCACGAAGGTGGCACGAGTGGCTGGCTCGGTTGAAGTCATGGTTCGACCGTCAAACAATCCACTCGTTAATAGGCGCTACTACATCCGATCGTTTCCCAAACATCTACAATCAAATTGCCGTGCCACTCAATATTAGCAAATATACCTCCGGGCAGCAGGGTTTATTATTGATCTGCCGGCGCCAATCGAAATAGCGGGTTCCAACCCGCTGGATGTCATAGAAGGGAGGGAGTCTCCCGCCCCGCCATTCCATGAACTCTCACTGTCTGGCCGCCGTTCTTGCGGCCGCACTCGCCGCCTCCTCCGCACTTGGCCAGGGCCTCACCATTTCGACCCTCGCCGGCAAAGCCAGCGCTTACGGCTTTCTGGATGGAACCGGGGGTAACGCCCGGTTCGACTGGCCCGAGGGCATTTGCCTCGACTCGTCAGGCAACCTGATACTCGCCGACAGTTTCAACTGCTCTGTCCGCAGGATCACGCCGGCCGGGGTTGTGACAACCTTGTCGGGATTCACCGGCTCTGGCGGGGGGATAGACGGTTCGGTCGCAGTCGCGCAATTCAACCATCCAACCGGGGTCGGGGCGGACTCTTTTGGCAATATCTATGTCGCCGATTGGCTGAATAGCGCCGTGCGGATGATTTCGACCGCCGGCGTCGTGACTACGTACGGCGGCTACATCGGCCAATTCGGCCATATCGACGACTACGGAACCAACGCACGATTTGAGCGCCCAACGGGAATCGCCGTCGATTCAGCCGGGACCGTCTATGTAGTCGACAATACGGACAACACAGTGCGCCGCATCGGCACCAATCGGCTGGTAACTACACTGGCTGGATCCCCCAACCAGGGCGGGAGCTCCGATGGGATTGGCCCGCAGGCCCTCTTCAGCGGTCCGAGTGCCGTTGTCGTCGACACGAGCGGAAACCTCTACGTGACCGATACGCTAAACGACACTATTCGGCGCATCACTCCCACGGGAAGCGTGACGACCCTGGCAGGATCGCCTGGCATCGCGGGATTCCTGGACGGCCAGGGCACGGCAGCCCAGTTCAACAAGCCGATGGGCATCGCAATCGACGGATCCGGAAATCTCTACGTCGCGGATACCGGAAACCACATCCTTAGGCGCATCACCCCGTCAGGCGCGGTGACGACAATCGCGGGTTCCGCGACGAGACCGATCCAGGACGTGGACGGAATCGGGGACTCTGCATCGCTTGAGGCCCCGCTCGGCATCGCCGTCAGCCCTCAAGGGGTTGTGTATTTTACGGACAGCCTCGCACACACCGTGCGGGTTGCCACGGCTGTCGTGCCGCTGATCGGTTCTTCGATCGGCTCCCAGTCGGTCACGATTGGCCAGTCAGCAACGTTCACTGTGCAGGCGACAGGAACGGCACCTCTGAGCTACCAGTGGAGCTTCAATGGAACACCCATACCTGGGGAAACCGGGGCCAAGTACACGACGCATCCACTCCTGCTCTCCGACGCTGGGACCTATTCGGCTACGGTGACCAATGGAGAGGGATCCACCACGGCGTCGGCAAGCCTGACGGTCACATTCCAACACAATTCGGTCGGAGGGTTTGCCAACTGGACGGCGTCGACGGAGCTTCCGACGAAAACAGCATACACTGCTGTAGCATTCGACGGCAGCGCTTTCCTCACGGTCGGGCTTGACGGTACAGCCTTCTATTCGAACGACGGCCTCCACTGGTCGGCCTCCCCGAGTAACGGGCATCCGGGCCAGACATGGGGCGAGCTTAATAGCGTCGCTGCGGTGCCAGGAAGACCCAACTTGGTGGCCGTCGGGAACGGCGGCGCGGTGGTTTCCTTCACCAGCGGAACTTATGCGGGCACTCAGATCGCATCTCCCACAACGGCAATCCTGACGGGGGTCACCGCGAACAGCAGCACGCTAGTAGCCGTCGGGTACGGAGGAGCATGCATCACCTCGAACCTCGGCACCTCGTCGTGGACCGCGCAAAACACGGGCACGATCCAGAACCTGAATGCCGTCGCCTTCGGTGCGGGCAAGTTTGTGGCCGTGGGACTGGGAGGAATCATCATGACGTCCCCCAACGGAGCGGCATGGACGGCCCATTCCCTCGAAGCGGGCACGAACTTGTACGGCGTGGCCTATGGTTACGAGGAGTTTATCGTGGTGGGTGACGGAGGCGCCATATACCGGTCGCCGGACGGCGTCACGTGGTCTGGGCGATCCTCGCCCACCTCAAGCATCCTCGTCCATGTGGGCTACGGCGACGGCACGTTTGTCGCCGTCGGGCTCTCGGGTACGGTGCTCGTCTCAAGTGACGGGGGAGACACTTGGCAGGCGCCCGCGACAGGCACCGCGGTCCGCCTGGACGGGATCGCCCTTGGGAATGACACTTTTGTCTCCACGGGCGACAGCGGCATCGACGTCACGTCGGTGGCATCCCCAGCCAGCCGGCTAATGAATCTTTCTGCAAGGGCCGACGTCGGGACGGGAAGCGGCGTCCTGATCGCCGGATTTGTGTTGGGTGGGTCCGGTACAAAGCAGGTCCTCGTGCGGGGCATCGGCCCCGCTCTTTCAGATTTCGGGGTCCCGCAGACGCTCCAGTCGCCCCTGCTTACTCTCGACGATTTCGGCGGGAACGCGCTCGACACAAATACGGGCTGGGGAGGCGGGTCCACGCTCATCCAGGCCTTCAACCAAGTCGGCGCATTCGCCCTCGATACGTCCTCTCCGGACACGGCGATCGTGACTCCCCTTGGGGCGGGCAGCTACACGGCGATCCTGAGTAGCAGCAATGCCGTCACGGGAGTCGGGCTGGCCGAGATCTACGATGCCGACGGATGGCCGGGCCCCTCCCGACTCATCAACCTCTCGGCCCGGGCCTCAGTCGGATCGGGGGGCGGTCTCGTGATCGGCGGATTCGTGATATACGGAACAACTCCCGAAACTGTGCTCATCCGGGGAATCGGACCGACGCTCGGACAATTCGGGGTGACTGGGGCCCTTGCGTCGCCGCGGCTGGCCCTCTACGACGTGAACAATGACGTCCTCGAGACGAACAGCGGTTGGGGAGGAGGCGCCGCGCTCTCGCAAGTGTTCACGCAGGTCAACGCCTTCGCACTTCCCGCCTCATCAACAGACGCGGCAATCGTCGTCACACTTCCCCCGGGCGCCTATACGGCTGAGCTTACGGGTCTTAACGGGAGTTCCGGCGTGGCATTGATTGAAATTTACGAGGTGCGCTGAAGAAAAGTATCAACAGCATCAATTCAGGAGTGGCGACTTTAGACCGCGCCGGAGAAGGTGAACCTCGGCGGGCCCGCGGTGTTAAACGCGTTCGCGGGCGCAGATTTGGCCCCGTTCGTTTCATGGGGCTCGGACGTTGCTGAACGAAAAGCAGATTGCGCTAGAGATCGAAGTGACTCTTCACCAGGTCGGATTGCACCGTCGTTCCTAATCGACCGGATTGCTTCGCGCCGGAAACCGCCGCATCAGATGGTCGGGCAATCCGCCTCTCCCGATTTCTTACGAACGAAGGTCTTTCAAACGACATTCATCCGTGCACTCAAGAAAACCGTTCCCATAAAGTACTTATATTTAATAAGAAGTGGTGCTCGGGACAGGATTTGAACCTGCACGCCTTACGGCAACGGCTTCTAAGACCGTCGTGTATGCCAATTCCACCACCCGAGCATCGAATCCCCTATCCGGGGCGTCTCCTTTGCCATTTCTTCGGGGCATAGGCGAGCATTTGTGCACGCCCGTGCACGAGGGAAACCGAATGCCCCCACGTCGATCGGCAGCCCCGGCCTCGCGGGGCCCGCCAATCCGATCCAGCTGAGCACCAACGACGAATCCTATTTGTTTGCCGTCTTCTCAATTGCATCCAGTCGGGCGGCCAGCGCGTCAACCTGGCTAACGCGGGCCTTCAACGCCTCGATCTCCTTCTGCTGTTCGGCCATTGCCTTCTCCTGGCTCTCCACCTTGTCGTGCTGCTTCCTAAATTCGTTCAGCAGCATGGCGTTCACGGCCTCATATCGAACCGTGTAGACTTGGTGGTCGGCGTCGTGGAGAACAAGGTCGGGCGCCACCTTTTCAACCTCCTCTGCGACGAGGCCGAATTGGGGCGTTCCTGCGGGGTCTATCTCCTGCCTGTATTGGAAGGTCACCGGACGCAGCGCCAGGATCGCCTCGCTCACCGAGCCCATGTCTTGGATGTTCCGCTTGTAGCGCTGCGAGGAGGTGAGGGTGCCAAGCTGGCCGGAGCTGGTCACATAGACCGCGGCTCCACCGGAGGCCGTGGCCCCTGAGATCCCCGCTATGTACGTTGCCGTCTGAGACGGCGCGGTGCCGATCCGAATTATGCCCGACTCACCCGCCACTCCGGTGTGTCCGATGTCGATATTCAGGTTGCCGGTCGTCAGGTTCTCGCCGGCGAGCACGCCCAGGGCGATATTTGCGCTGCCACTAGTGTTGGCGCCGAGCGCCCCGTAGCCCACCGCCGTGTTTTGGCTGCCCGTGTTGGCGTTCAACGCCCCGGAACCGTCCGCCGTGTTGTACCCGCCGGTCACCGAGGCGTAGAGCGCTCCAGAGCCGGTCGCTGTGTTGTTGGTGCCAATTGTGGTCGAAAAGAGCGCTTGGGAGCCGTTGGCGGTGTTCTCGGACCCCGTGGTATTGGCGGTCAGCGACTGGTAGCCATAGGCTGCGTCTTGGGAACCAGTCGTGTTAGACTGGAGCGCCTGGTAGCCCCCGGCTGTGTTTTCGGTTCCTGAGCCGGCCGTGGCTAGCGTGCCCAGGTGGCCGGTGCTGTCGACCACGACGAATGCCCCGCCCACAATCGGCGACCCGCTAATTCCGGCGATGAATGTCGCCGACTGGGTCCCCTGCTGGCCTATCTTTATCTTGGCCGCATCGGCTCCCGCTCCCGGGTTGGCAATGTCGATGTTGTCATTGCCAGTTGTCAGGTTTGTCCCGGCTTGGTGCCCGACGGCGATGTTTCTGGACCCGGTCGTATTGAGGTAGAGCGTCCCAGAGCCGATCCCGATATTCCCGGATCCCGTTGAGTTTGAGTTGAGCGCACCGGTGCCGTATCCCTCGTTGTCATTGCCTATCGTGTTGGAGCCAAGAGACAAGCGGCCCGTGGCGTTATTCTGGAATCCGGTCGTGTTGCTGTAGAGGGCGCCGCCGCCCAGGGCGGTGTTCGCGACCCCGGACGTGTTGGCGCCCAGCGCGGCGTTGCCGAGGGCGACGTTTCCCGAGCCGATCTCGATGAACCCGTTTGTGCCGAGTCGGCCGTTGCTGTCGACGACGACAATATTTCCGGGCGAAATCGTGGTCCCTTGGATCCCGGCGATATAGGTCGTGGTCTGGGTTCCCTGCGTCCCGATGCGGATGGTGTTGGCCTCGGCCGCCAGCCCCGGGTCGAAGAGATCGATGTTGTTGCTGCCCGTCGTGAGGTTCTGGCCCGCCTGGTAACCGACGGCTATATTGTCGCTGCCCGTCGTGTTCCGGAAAAGCGCCTCAGTCCCGAAGGCCTCGTTGTACTGGCCCGTCGTGTTCAATTCGAGCGCGCTGTTGCCTACCGCCACGTTCAAGTTGGCCGTGGTGTTGCTGGCAAGGGTGCCCTGCCCGACGGCGACATTTCCGGCCCCGGTGGTATTGGATGCCAGCGCACCATCTCCAAATGCCGAACTGCCGTCACCCAACGTGTTGGCAAGGAGGGCGCCGGCCCCCACCGCGGTGTTCGAGTCGGATGTGTTGGCGCTCAGAGCCAGCTTGCCCACCGCCGTGTTGTTGAACGCGGTGATGCCGGCGTTCAATAGGAGCGCTTGGTACCCCACGGCGGTGTTTCCAATTCCGTTGTCGTTCCCGTGGAGCGCTTGGTACCCTAGGGCGGTGTTCACGGAGCCTGCGGTATTTGAAGAAAGTGCCTGGTAGCCGACGGCTGTGTTTAGCCCCCCGCTATTGTTGACAAGAAGCGCCTGAAAGCCGACCGCCGTGAGTCCTGAGTTGGCCTGTTCCGCGTTGAGCGCTTGGTCTCCAAATGCGGTGTTGTCGGAGCCGGTGGTTATCGAGGCAAGAGCGGACGCGCCCCCGGCTGTATTGCCGGAGCCGTCCGTCAGCACTCCCGACGGGCCCGTGGCACCGGCCGGCCCGGTGGATCCGGTTGCGCCCGCGGCACCCGTAGTACCCGCAACACCTGTGGCTCCCTGCGCGCCGGTTGCGCCCGCTGCGCCACCCGCGCCCGTCGCCCCCGCGGGACCCGACGCCCCAGCCGCCCCGGTGGGGCCGACATAGCCCGCAAGCGACACGGACCCCAGGTTGCCGGCATTGTCGACGATGACAGCCTGCGCGGAGCCGGGGTTTGAAACGCTCTCCCCGTAGACCCCGGCCATGAAGGCCGCCGACTGCGTGCCCTGCGTCCCGATTCGGATGGTTGCGCTTTCCGCGGCCGTGCCGGCGTTGCCGATGTCGATGTTGTTGCTGCCCGACGTTAGGTTAAGCCCTCCGCTGCTGCCGATTCCTATGTTGAAGGATCCAGTGGCGTTCCTAAGCGCGTTGTAGCCCTCGGCCGTGTTGTCGGTGCCGGTGACGTTCGTGAAGAGCGTATGGTAGCCGTTGCCGGTATTGTCATTTGCCGTGGTTACCTTGTTGACCGCCTGATAGCCGTTGGCCGTGTTGAAGCTGCCCGTTGTGTTAAGGGCCAGCGCCCCCGTCCCGTTGGCCTCGTTCTGGTTGCCGGTCGTGTTGGCTGAAAGGGAATTGTAGCCAAACGCCGTGTTGCCGGCTCCGGTGGTGTTGTTTGGGAGCGCGTTGTACCCGACGGCCGTCAGGTCGATGCCGGTCGTGTTCAGCCAGAGCGTCCGAAAGCCGACGGCCACGTTCTGGCTCCCCGTGGTGTTGCTGAGAAGCGCCTGGCTGCCGACACTGACATTGTTGCTTCCCGTGGTGGTGCCCTGGAGCGCCTGGTATCCGACGGCCGTGTCGTTGGTGCCGGACGTGACCGAGCCAAGTGCTTGGGTGCCGAGGTTCGTATTGGTCTGCGCGTGCGCGGTGCCACAGACAAGCAGCACGACCACGGAGCTAGCTACCCTGTTTATTGTCTTCATAATTTCGTTCATGTTAAATGCGCGAATGGAATTGTTCGTTGCCTATGGCTTCTGTCTGGAAACCCATCGTGCCCGGCAGGGGAAGTCGGGCCCATCCCTGCGGGTCCATGAGATGAGAATCCGATAATGCCGCCCGCCACAATTGTATAACACCCGGGGCCAGCGGATCGCGATTTGCCCTTCGGCCATTGCCCTCGCCATACCTCGGGTGCCATGCATATTCGCCCCTCGCGGTTGGAAAAGCCCGCTTCAATGCTTCTGTGGCTTTCCTGGCATGAGCGGGAACCGCCGATTTCAAGGGAGGCATGCGCCAATAACTTGGATTTTGCCCACAATCTCATACAACCCTTGGCCATGGCCTTCGGTCACCCCAGCCAAGGAGAGCAAGTTCTCATCGCGATGGCCGTGGCAACGGTCGTCCTCCTTTGGGTTAGCCTCCGAATGCGGCGACGCGAGCGACTGGTGCGGGACCTCCCCGATTCGAAGGTCCAGGGCGTGTTCATCGGGCTGGTGGAGCTCAACGTGACCGCCGAGTCCGAGAAGCCCCTCACCAGCTTCCTGTCGGGCCAGATATGCGTCCAGTACTCCTACCGCGTGGACGAGGAGTGGAGGCACACGGTGACGGAGACCTCCACCGACGACAAGGGGCAATCCCAGACCAAGGAGCGCGTGGTGACGGAATGGAAGACGATCGCGACCGGCGGGGCGGCGGAGCCTTTCTACGGGAAGGACGACACGGGCGCGATCCTGATACGGCCCGAGGGAGCGAAGTTCCAGTCCCTGAACTTCCTAGACCAGACCGTCCCGCAGGGGCACCCCCTGTACCTCCGGGGCGCCACCCCGATCGGGCTCAACGGATCGACAGGAAGGAGGCGCTTCGTCGAGGAGGGCATACCCCTGCACGCCCCCGTCTTCATCGTTGGGCACGCCCGGGAGCGGGAGGACGTCGTGGCTCCGGAGATCGCCGCCCACAAGGGGGACGAGATGTACCTCATTTCGGCCCAGCCCAAGAAGGGGATCCAGATCCTCTACGGCGTCTACTCGTGGCTCGCCTGGCTCGGAGGGCTGGCGGCGTCTGCCTTCGCGGGCTGGCTAGCGCCCAAGGCATTGAACCCCTCGTTGTCGCCCAAGGTCCTCGTCGCTGGGACAGTTGGGCTGTACCTCATCGCCTGGGCCACCGGCTGGGCCTGGATGGTCTTCAACAGCCTTGTCGGCCTACGCGCCCGGGTGCGGCAGGGGTGGTCCCTCATCGAGGTCGAGCTGAAGAGGCGCAACGACCTCATCCCGAACCTAGCGAGCGCTGTCTCGGGGCTTAGCAGCCATGAGGCCGGGGTGCAGACGGCCGTGGCCTCGCTCCGTGCCCAGCTCTCGGCCACGCGGCCGGGCGAGCCCGGACCCGACATCGGCGGCGTGGCGGGGACCGTCCGCGCGGTCGCAGAGAAATATCCGAACCTGACGGCGCAGGAGGGGTTCAGCCGCCTCCAGAAGCAGCTGGTCGAGACGGAACAGCGGATCGCGCTCGCCCGGACCTACTACAACGACATCGCAACCCAGTTTGCCACCCGCCTGGGCCAGGTTCCCGACACCTGGCTGGCCTCGGCAGGCGGGTTCCGCCCGGAGCCCCTGCTGCAGGACGCCGGATTCGAGCGGGCCCCGGTCACGGTGAACCTTTCGACCGCCGCCGCTTCGCCGGCGGCCAACTGAGGAGGCGGCGAGGGCTGTCGACGGACGGACGGCATCCTCGCCGCGACCGGCCGGGGGCTAAGTTTCGGACTCTGTGGCCAAGGCCCGGTTTCGAATGAATGGGCCAGGACGGAGTCGGCCTACGCGGGCGCGACCCGACAGTCCGGACGGGCCTAACGGGCCCCGATTCCCATCTGATCGCCCATGCGGGCGTAGGTCTCCGTGAACGACGCGCTCTGCCCGACAAGGTCGTCGTCGAAGATCATGTGTCCCGCCCGGAACAGCGTGACCACGCACGAGCCCCCAAAGGCGAACATCCCCTTCTCCTCGCCCTTCACAGCCGCCCGGCCCGGCACGAAACCCTGCACGATGCTCCCGACGTTGGTGGCTCCCACCTCGACCATGGCCACGGTCCCAAAGTCCGGCGCCTCGATCAGCGTGACGAAGCGCTTGTTCTGGACCAGGTAGCGTATGTTCCTCCGGAGCGCGATCGGGCTCACCGAGTAAAGCGAGCCCCTCACGAGCCGGGCCTCGCCGGGTATCCCCGAGACCGGGAAGTGGAACCTGTGGTAGTCGCTCGGGCAGAGCCTCGAGATGAGCATTGAGCCCCCGGCGAACCGCGCCGCAAGGGCATCGTCGCCGAGGAGCTCCCCGAGCGTGAATTTCGAACCCTTGACGTAGAACCCCTCGCTCCTGTCGACGTCGGGGAAGACGAGGTGCCGGCCGTCCGCGGGAAGGACCGCGACGCCCGTGCCCTGGGCGATCGGCCGGCACTCCGGCCGCAGGGCGCGGTGGAAGAACTGGTTGAAGGTCTTGAACTCGAAGGCCGACTTGGCGAACTCGGAGACATCGACGTCGTAGTCGGCGATGAACTTGAAGATGCGGATGTCGCTTCCCTCCCTGTTCATCTGCCTGCCGTAGTACCACGAGAAGAAGCGCCTCTTGGCGAAAAGCCACACGGCCAGCCGCCCCACGGGGTTCTCATAGGCGAACCGCAGCCACTTCTCGCCGAAGATCTTTTCGGTCTTCGTCGTCCGGTCATATCGGTCGAAGTAGCGGATGGGTTCGGGGTGCAAAGGGGCTGTTGCGATTTTCCCATTTTTCGCAGATTCTACGCGTTCGCCATGGAAAACTTCACTTATTTCAATCCCACGCGCATCCATTTCGGACGGGGCCAGATCAGGTCCGTCGACGCCGAGGTCCCTGCGGGGGCCAGGGTGCTTCTGCTGGCGGGCGGCGGGAGCATCCGCTCAAACGGCGTCTACGACCAGGTGCGGGCGGCCCTCGGCGGCCGCGTGGTCGTCGACTTCTTCGGAGTCGAGGCGAATCCCGACTTCGACACCCTCATGAGGGCCGTTGAGATCGTCCGCGGGGAGAAGCTCGACTACATCCTCTCCGTGGGCGGCGGCTCCGTCGCCGACGGGGCAAAGTTCGTCGCGGCCGCGGTCGCCTTCAAGGGCGACCCCTGGGAGATCCTTGTCAAACGGGGCGCCAACGTGGCCTCCGCCCTCCCCCTGGGCGTCATCCTCACGCTCCCCGGCACGGGCTCCGAGGCCAACCAGGCCTCCGTCATCAGCCGGCGCTCGATCCGCGAGAAACTCGCCTTCCTGAGCCCCCACGTCTTCCCGAGGTTCTGCGTGCTGGACCCCGAGACCACCTTCACGCTGCCCGAGCGCCAGATCGCAAACGGCGTGGCGGACGCCTTCACGCACGTGATCGAGCAGTACATGACCTTCCCGGCCCGCGCCGCGGTGCAGGACCGCTTTGCGGAGTCGGTGATGCAGGTGCTGGTCGACGAGGGCCCGATTTCGGTCAAGAACCCCACCGACTACGACTCGCGCGCGAATGTGGTGTGGGCGGCAACATGGGCGCTCCACGGCGTCATCGGGGCGGGTGTGCCGCAGGACTGGGCGAGCCACACGATCGGTCACGAGCTCACGGCGCTCCACGGGATCGACCACGCACGGACGCTCGCCGTGGTCGTGCCGAGCCTTCTCAACGTCCAGCGGGCCACGAAGGCTGCGAAGCTCCTCCAGTACGGGGAGCGCGTCTGGGGGATCCGCGAGGGCACCGACCGCGAGCGCATTGACGCCGCGATCGAGAAGACCCGCGGATTCTACGAGCTGCTGGGGCTGCGCACCCGCCTGTCCGACTACAACGTCAAGCCGGACACCGCTTCGGAGGTGGCCTCGCGCCTCAGGGCCCGGGGCGTGCTCAAGTCCGGGGAGCGCGGCGACATCACCCCCGAGATCGTCGAGCGGATCCTCAGGCAGGCGGCCTGACCGCGGGAAGGCGGCGCTCCGTCCCCATGAAGTCCCACAGGAAGGAGCTCTGGTTCGACGTCCCGAGGCGCCGCCAGCTCCTCAACATCACCCCCCAGGTCGAGGAGGCGCTCCGGGAGAGCGGGATCCGCGAGGGGCTGTGCCTGGTCAACGCGATGCACATCAGCGCCTCGGTGTTCATCAACGACGACGAGTCCGGCCTGCATTCCGACATCGAGAAATGGCTGGAGAAGCTGGCCCCCGAGAAGCCGCACGGCCAGTATGAGCACAACCGCGGCGAGGACAATGCGGATGCGCACTTGAAGCGCACGATCATGGGCCGCGAGGTCGTCGTCGCCGTGACGGGCGGGGGGCTCGACCTCGGCCCGTGGGAGCAGATCTTCTACGGCGAGTTCGACGGCATGCGCCGCAAGCGGGTCCTCGTGAAGATTGTCGGGGAGTGACCGCTCCCGCCGGGGTCAGGGCCGCGGCGCCGCCGGGCCCCCGTCCCAGAACTCCATCCGGTCCCTGTGGGTCTCGGGGGACGCCCTGAGCTCGGCTCCCAGGTGCATCACCTGGCGGCCCGCCGCGTCGTAGCGCGGCCACTCGGGGAGCCCCCTTCCGCTCGGGTCTCCCGTCTTCGCAAAATTGGTCCAGTAGGTGCCCATCGCGTCCGAAAGCCGCAGGTCCGCAGGCTCCCAGGACACCTCGCGCATCGCGCCGAGGGCGCCGAAGACGTACGAGATCTCGCTCGCGTGCACGGCCCCCACGTCGGCCGCGGTGGCGACCGAGCCGTTGATCATGGTCCCGTACGCGACGGGAACCGCCCGGTCGAACTCGTACCGGTAGACCGGCGCCCCCCCTGTCGCCAGGTGCGCCTCGATCCACTTCCAGGTGGAGGTGATGATGAACATGTCCCCGGCGAGGTCGCCGGCGGACCTCACCGCCTCCGCGTCCGACCCCGCGGGGTACAGGCGCAGGATGTCCCCGGCAAGGTCCCCGTGCTCGGAGCGCACGTCCTTCGAAAAGCTCTCGGCCGTGGGCCGCTTGTCGCCGAACACGTGGTAGACCCGCGACTCGTCGGCGTTCCAGCCCGCGAGCAGCGGGACATGGCTCTGCTCACCCGCCGCGTATATCGAGGCCATGTCCTTCGGAAGCACGTACCCGTCGATGACGACATCCGAATGGAGCGCCTTGTCGTCCATCGAGGCCTTGAGGATCTCATCGGCGGGCCTCGCCCGGAGCTCCGCGATCGTCTTGGCGCCGAGCGACGATGCGAAATCGGCCCCGGTCTGCTCGGCCCGTGCGAGCTCCTCCACGTGGGACGGGTGCCGCCTCGTCCCGATGACCGACCCGCTCTCGCCTATCGCCTTGTGGAAGAGACCGCGGGCGAGCGGGGTCGCCATCTGGATGCTGACGGAATACGAGCCCGCGGATTCCCCGAAGATCGTGACGTTCGACGGGTCCCCCCCGAAGGCCGCGATGTTCCCCTGCACCCAGCGGAGCGCAGCGACCTGGTCCATGATGCCGTAGTTGCCGGACCCGTGCCCCGACTCCGCCGAGAGCCCGGGATGCGAGAAGAACCCGAACACGCCGAGCCTGTAGTTCATGCTGACCACGACAACCCCCTTCCTTGCGAGGTCCTTGCCGTCCTGGCGCGGCTCGGAGGCGGCGCCCGCCTGGAATCCCCCGCCGAAGATCCAGACCATGACCGGCAGCCGCTCCGAGGCCGAAGCGGCGGGCGTCCAGACGTTCAGGTAGAGGCAGTCCTCGCTCGGGCCCTTGTCCCGGAAGACCATGTCGGAGAAGATGCGGGCCTGCATCGGCCTCGGCCCGAATTCCCTCGCGCTCCGGACGCCCTCCCAGGGCGCAACGGGACGGGGCTCCCTCCACCGGAGGTCGCCCACCGGGGGCGCGGCGAACGGGATCCCCTTGAATGCGCGGACCCCCGAGCCGGACACGGCCTCGCCCTCGACGACCCCGGACTCCGTCCGGACCTGGTCGCCGGCCCTGGCACGCGGCGCCGGGCTCATGGCGAGTAGCAGTGCGATTGAACCGATTCCGAAGCGCTTCGCATGGGTGTCCATAAATTGGGGTTGCCGTTCCCCGCCCCGGGGAGGCGCCCGCCGCCGTAAGGGGATGGGGCTGCGGACCCACGAGCAAGCCCGAGGCGCCGGGCGGTGTCAACCGCCCGGGCCGGACCGCAGGGTCACGAGACCACCCATTCCCCGTCCCTGACGGAGAACGTGACCTTCGCGCCCTCGGCGATCTCGCCCGAGATGAGCCCCCGGGCCAGGCGGGTCTCGATCTGGCGCTGCAGGTAGCGCTTGAGCGGCCTCGCCCCGAAGACCGGGTCGTAGCCCTTCTCCGCCGCCCATTCCTTGGCCTTCTTGTCGAGGACCACGCTCACCCTGCGCTCCGCGAGGCGCTTGTTGAGGTCCGCCAGCAGGAGGTCCACGATGGAGCCGATCTCCTCAAGCGTGAGCGGCTTGAAGAGGATAGTCTCGTCGATGCGGTTCAGGAACTCGGGCCGGAAGGACGCGCGCAGGTCCGCCATCACGCTCTCCCTCACCCCCTCGGGGATCGTGTCGCCGGTCACCCCCTCCAGGAGAAAGCGGGAGCCGATGTTCGAGGTCATGATGACGATGGTGTTCTTGAAGTCCACGGTGCGGCCCTGGGAGTCGGTGATCCTCCCGTCGTCGAGCACCTGGAGCAGGACGTTGAAGACGTCCGGGTGGGCCTTCTCGACCTCGTCGAAGAGGACGACCGCGTAGGGCTTGCGCCTCACGGCCTCGGTCAGCTGCCCGCCCTCGTCGTAGCCCACATAGCCCGGGGGCGCCCCGATCATCCTCGAGACGGAGTGCTTCTCCATGTANNCCTTGGCGAGCTCGGTCTTGCCCACCCCCGTGGGACCCAGGAAGAGGAAGCTGCCCACCGGGCGGCGCGGGTCCTTGATGCCGCTCCTGGCCCTCAGTATCGCCTCGGTCACGAGCGTCACGGCCTCGTCCTGGCCGACGACGCGCCGGTGGAGCGTCTGCTCCAGGCGCAGGAGCTTGTCCTTCTCGCCCTCGACCAGGCGGGTGAGGGGGATCCCGGTCCACTTGGCGACGATCTCGGCGATCTCCTCCCCCGACACCTCCTCCTTGAAGAGGGTGGTCGCCTTGCCGGTCTTCTCGAGGCCCTTGAGCTCGGCCTCAAGCTGCGGGATCCTTCCGTGGCGCAGCTCCGCCACCTTGTTCAGGTCGTAGCCGCGCTCGGCCTTCTCCATCTCGAGGCGGGAGGCCTCGATCTGCTCCCTCACCTTGCGCACGTGGTTGATGGCGGCCTTCTCCTTGTCCCACTGCATCCTGAGCCCCTTCGCCTTCTCGCGGGCCTCAGCCAGCTCCTTGCGCAGGGCGGAGAGCCTGCGCTTGCTGGCGTCGTCCTTCTCCTTGGCGAGGGCGGTCTCCTCGATCTCGAGCCTGAGGGAGCGCCGCGTGAGCTCGTCCAGCTCGTGCGGCATCGAGTCTATCTCCGTGCGGATCATCGCGCACGCCTCGTCCACCAGGTCGATCGCCTTGTCGGGGAGGAACCTGTCGGAAATGTAGCGGTTGGAGAGGACGACGGCGTTCACGAGGGCGTTGTCCTGGATGCGGACGCCGTGGTGGAGCTCGAAGCGCTCCTTGAGCCCGCGCAGGATCGATATCGCGTCCTCGACGCTCGGCTGCTCGACGATCACGGGCTGGAAGCGCCGCTCGAGCGCGGCGTCCTTCTCGATGTGCTNNTCGTCGAGCGTCGTGGCGCCGATGCAGTGGAGCTCGCCCCGGGCCAGCATGGGCTTGAGAAGGTTGCCGGCGTCCATGGCGCCGTCCGCCTTGCCCGCCCCCACGATCAGGTGGAGCTCGTCGATGAAGAGGATCACCCGGCCCTCGGCCTGCTTGATCTCGTTCAGGACGGCCTTCAGGCGCTCCTCGAACTCCCCGCGGTACTTCGCGCCGGCGACCAGCGCGCCCATGTCGAGCGCGAAGAGGGTCGTGTCCTTCAGGCCCTCGGGCACGTCGCCGCGCAGGATCCGCTGGGCGAGGCCCTCGACAATCGCCGTCTTGCCCACGCCNNGATCAGGACCGGGTTGTTCTTCGTCTTGCGGGACAGGATCCGGATCGTCCGGCGGATCTCGTCGTCGCGGCCGATCACGGGATCCAGCTTCCCCTTCCTCGCCCGCTCCACCAGGTCGATCCCGTATTTCTCGAGGGCCTGATAGGTCGCCTCGGGATTGTCGGTCGTGACGCGCTGGCTCCCGCGGACGTCCTTCAGCGCCCCCAGGACCTTCTGGCGGTCGAGCCCGAAGCTCTTGAAGAGCTTCTTCATCGAGTCGGGGCGGCCGATGTCGATCAGCGCCAGGAAAAGGTGCTCCACGCTCACGAACTCGTCCTTGAGCGACGAGGCCTCCTTCTCGGCCCGCGTGATCACGTCGTTCACGGCCTGCGTCACGTAGACCTTCGAGGTGTCCACGCTTCCGGTCACCTTGGGAAGGCGCTCGAGCTCGCGGTCCACGGCAAGCTGAAGGGCGCCCGCGGTCAGTCCCATCTTCTCGACCAGCCCCGGCACCACCCCGTTCTCCTGGCTGAGGAGGGCCGACAGGAGGTGCCACGTGTCCACCTCGTTGTGGTTGAGGCGCCGTGCGACGGCCTGGGCGTCGGTGACCGCCTGGCGCGACATCTGGGTGAGGTTGTTCGAATCCATCGTGTGTCATTAGTGCATGGCCTGGGCCAAGATGTTCCCGGGGCCCCCCAGAGGGCGCCCGGCGCCCGGGCGCCACGTCCCGGCGGCCAATTCGGCACAGGGGGCGCCCTGGGGTGCCAAAAAATGGCACATGCCCCGTCCTCAAGATGACCGTCGGGTTTTGGTTCACAGAAGGCGCAAAAGAGCGCAGCTTCGCTCCTACCCAAACCCCGGACCATGAAGGCCCTCCCCACCTCCGCAATGGCAGTCCTCCTCCTCCTGGCGCCCTGCGCGGGCCGCACAGCCGGGACCGACAGCTACACGCCCGGCCCCGACTCGCTCCCCCAGCCCGGCGTGCCCAAGGGGGAGCTGTTCTCCTTTGACCTGGCTTCGCCGGAGATCTTTCCCGGCACGATCCGCAAGGTGACGGTCTACGTTCCCCGCCAGTACGACCCTGCCAGGGCCGCCTGCGTCTTTGTGGACCAGGACGGCGTCCAGTGGGACGCCCCGGTGGTCCTCGACAACCTGATCGCGCGCGGGGAGGTGCCGGTCATGGTCGGCGTCTTCGTGACCCCCGGGGTCGTGCCCGCGCGGAATCCCGCGGCGGAGCTCCCCCGGTTCAACCGGAGCCTCGAGTACGACGGCCTGGGGGACGATTACGCCCGCCTCATCCTGAACCTCGTACTGCCCGAGGTGGAGAGGAGGAGAACCGCCGACGGGCGTCCCATCCGCCTCTCCCACGACGGGAACGACCGTGCGATCGCCGGCGGGAGCAGCGGGGCGATCGCCGCCTTCACCGCCGCCTGGGAGCACCCCGAGGCCTTCAGCCGGGTGATCAGCTCCATTGGCACCTACGTCGGGCTCAGGGGCGGCGACCGCTACCCCACCCTCGTCAGGAAATGCGAGCCGAAGCCAATCCGGGTCTTCCTCCAGGACGGTTCCAACGACCTGAACATCTACGGGGGAGACTGGTGGATGGCCAACCAGACCATGGAGCGGGCGCTCGTGTTTGCGGGCTACGAGGTGAACCATGTATTCGGCGACGGGAGCCACAGCGGCAAGCACATCGCCTCCATCCTGCCCGATGCGATGCGCTGGGTCTGGAAGGACTGGCCCAGGCCCGTCGCCAGGGGAACTTCCAAGAACGGCGCGCTCGCCGCGCTCCTCATTCCCGGGGAGGAATGGAGACTGTCCGCCAGGGTCTCGGATTTCAGCGGGGCGTCGGTCAACGCCAAGGGAGAGATGCATCTCTACCCGGTTCCGGAGAATGCGACATCCTCCGGCGGCCCCCGGGTGGCCAGGGCCCGCCAATACCACCGACTGGGGCCGGACGGCCGGCTCTACCGCCTCGAGGGAAGTCGTGTCGTCGCCACCGAGCCGTCAGGAAAGCCCGACACAGTCCTTGCCGACGGCATCGCGGGGTTCGACCTCGTGGTTGCCCACAACGGAAACGTCTACGTCACCGAGCCCGGGGACGGCGAAGGCGGCAGCAGGGTGTGGCTGGTGACCGCGGCCGCAGGCAAGAAGGTCGTGGACAGGGGCCTCCGCCAGGCAACGGGGGTTGCGCTCTCCCCGGACCAGTCGCTCCTGTACGTCGCCGACGGGCAGTCCCACTGGATCTACAGCTATCAAATCCAGGGGGACGGGACCCTTGCCGACAGGCAGCGCTACTACTGGCTTCACTGCTCGGACTCCGAGGACGCGAGCCATGCCGGCGGGATGTGCTGCGACCGGGCGGGCTGGCTCTACGTGGCGACGGACCTGGGCGTCCAGGTCTGCGACCAGGCGGGCCGGGTGAACGCGATCCTCCCGACGCCCGAGGGCGGCGCCACGGGCGTCTTCTTCGCTGGGGACCGGTTCGATGCGCTGTTCGCCCAGTCGCGGACGGCCCTCTACGAACGGAGACTCAACACCTCCGGCGCCAACCCCTGGGCTGAGCCCGTGCTCCCGCCGGCACCCCGGCTCTGACCCGGCGCGCCCCGCCCCGATGATCGACGACCTAATCAAGCTCCTTGGGCAGGACAACGTCCTGGTCGAGCGGGAGGACCTGATCGCCTACTCCTTCGACGCGACCGCGGTGCTCCGGCAGCTCCCGAGGGTCGTCGTGTTCCCGCGCACGGCGGCCGAGGTCTCCGCCGTCCTGAAGCTCTCGCGCGGGCACAGGGTCCCGGTCGTCGCCCGGGGAAGCGGGACGGGCCTGAGCGGGGGAAGCGTCCCCGTCGAGGGTTCGGTCGTCGTATGCCTCGTCAAGATGGACAGGATAGAGGAGGTCGACGCGCGCAACTTCACGCTCAGGGCCGGCGCCGGCGTCCTGACGCAGGCGATCTATGCCGCCGCGGACGAGGTCGGGCTCTTCTATCCCCCGGATCCGGGCTCCATGAAGGTGTCAACCATCGGGGGCAATGTCGCCGAGAACTCGGGCGGCCTCCGGGGCCTCAAGTACGGGGTCACCCGCGACTACGTCATGGGGCTCGAGGTCGTGCTCGCGGACGGCGAGGTGTGCCACCTCGGGAACAAGTGCGTGAAGGACGTCGCGGGCTACAGCATGAAGGACCTCTTCATCGGCAGCGAGGGCACGCTCGGCATCGTGACCGAGGTGCTCCTCCGCCTGGTGCCGAGGCCGGCGGCAAGGCAGACCCTCCTCGCAACGTACTCGAGGATGGACGCGGCGGCGGAGACCGTCTCGGCCATCATCGCGGCCCGCATTGTCCCCTGCACGCTCGAATTCCTCGACTCGAAGACCCTGCGGTGCGTCGAGGAGTACGCCCACGTCGGGCTTCCCATGGACGCCGAGGCCCTCCTGCTGATCGAGGTGGACGGCCACCCCGCGGCGGTGGCCGACGAGGCCGCCCGGATCCGGGAGCTCTGCGCGGCCAACGGGGCGACCTCCGTCCGCCTTGCGGCCGACGCGGCGGAGGCGGCGCGCCTCGCGACCGCCAGGCGCAGCGCCTTCAGCGCGCTGGCCCGCATGAGGCCGACCACGATCCTCGAGGACGCCACGGTCCCCCGGAGCGAGCTCGCCGCGATGATCCGGTTCATCCAGGAAACCGGCGCGCGGCACCGGCTGGAGATCGCGACCTTCGGGCACTTCGGCGACGGCAACCTGCACCCGACCTTCCTGACGGACGAGCGGGACGGGGACGAGATGCACCGCGTGGAGTCGGCCATGAGGGAGATCTTCGCGAAGGCCCTCGAGCTCGGCGGGACGATCACGGGCGAGCACGGGGTCGGGCTTGCGAAGAAGGCCTTCCTGAAGGGGCAGCTGGGCGACGGGAGCTACGCGCTCCTGAGGCAGGTCAAGCGGGCGCTCGACCCGGACAACCTCCTGAACCCCGGGAAGATCCTCGACCTGTGAGCGCGGACGGGAACCTCCTCAAGGCCCTCGACTACTCCGTCGTCCAGCAGTGCATGCACTGCGGGCTCTGCCTCCCCTCCTGCCCCACCTACCTCGAGACGGGCCGGGAGAGGAATTCGCCGAGGGGAAGGATCGCCCTCATTCGGGCGATCGCGGACGACGAGCTCGATGTGACGAGGGCCTTCGCCGACGAGATGTCCTACTGCCTCGGCTGCCTTGCGTGCACGTCGGCCTGCCCCGCAGGGGTCGACTACGGGACCCTCTTCGAGTCCGCGCGCGCGGAGTCGGAGCGGAAGGGGGCCGCCCCAGGCGCCGCGCGGTCCCTGGTGCGCCTCGTGACGCTCCGCTTCCTTCTGGTCCGGCCGTGGGCCCTGCGGCTCGCCGGCCGCATGCTTCGGGCCTTCGATGCCAGCGGGCTCCGGAAGCTCCTCCGGAAATCGGGGCTCTACTCCGTCCTCCCCAGGAGGATGGGCGAGCTCGAGCGCCAGGCGCTCCAGATCCGCGGGGAGTTCTCGGATGAGCTCATTGCCCCGCTTGAGAGGCCGGAGGGGAAGTCCCGGCACCGCGTCACGGTCCTCACCGGATGCATCCAGGACATCGCCTTCTCGGAGGTCAACCGCGCCACGGTGGACGTGCTCCTGGCCAATTCCTGCGAGGTCGAGACCCCCCGCGGCCAGTCCTGCTGCGGCTCGCTCCACGCCCACAACGGGGATCTTGGGACCGCAAGGATGCTAGCCCGCAGGCAGATCGACTCGGTCGATCCCGACGGCTGCGACGCGATCATTTCCAATTCGGCGGGTTGCGGGGCGCACCTCAAGCGCTACGGGCACCTCCTTGCGGACGATCCCGCCTACTCGACCAGGGCCGCCGCCTGGTCCGCGAAGGTCAGGGACATCTCCGAGTGGCTGGTCGAGATCGGGTTCCGCCCGCCGAAGGCGTCATCCGCCGGACCCGCGCCCGTCGCGGTCACCTATCATGAGGCCTGCCACCTCTGCCACGGGCAGAGGATCACCTCGCAGCCGCGCGAGATGCTCCGGTCAATCCCAGGCGTCGAGCTCCGGGAGTGCCCGGAGTCCACAATGTGCTGCGGGAGCGCAGGCGTGTATTCACTGACCCAGCCTTCGACCTCGGCATGGCTCCGCGACCGCAAGGTGGGGCACATCAAATCCACGGGCGCGACCGTGGTCGCCACCGCCAATCCCGGTTGCCAGCTCCAGATCCAGCAGGGTTTCAAGGACGCAGCGGGAATGCCCCGTGTCGTCCACCCGGTCGTTCTGCTCGCGGAGGCCTACCGCGCGGAGTGACCCGCGCCCGCCCCTTTGCGGAGGGGTTGCGGCCCGGGTACCCCAAAAGCCTTGATTCGCCGCCCAGCCTGAGGCACAAAGCCCCTCCCTTTGAGGACGCTTAGCTCAGTTGGTTAGAGCACGTGCTTCACACGCACGGGGTCACTGGTTCGAGTCCAGTAGCGTCCACCATATTCCTTAAGTTATTTTGCGATAGATTGATGCGTCAGACCGTTTCCGGGGAATGCTTGAATCATGCGGTAATGGCCCATGGGGCACTTAACAGGTGAATAGAACAACTTTTTGAAAGTAAATATTGCCTTTCAAGACCTAATTCCTAGCGTCATCCGATGAAGTTCACCTGGGATTCCAGGAAGGAAACCACAAACATTGCAAAACACGGAGTACGCTTTTCTGAGGCTCAGCACGCATTCGACGACCCGAATGCGATTGTGGCATTCGATGAAGCGCACAGTCCGCGCGGAGATCACGAGCTTCGCTGGTGGCTTCTGGGGAAAGTTGAAAACCGCGTGATGTTGGTCCGCTACACTCACCGGTCCGGTGGAGTCGTCCGTATCATTGGTGCAGGATACTGGGAAAAAGGAGCTAAACTCTATGAGCAAGAAAATCAAAATCTCTGAAAAGCCTCAATTCAACAGCGCTGGATATCAGGTAAACATCAAGGATCTGAACGGCGAGCCACTTCCCGATCTTGGAAAGCTTGAGTTTCGGCCGCTTAGGCACGGTGGCGCACGGGTTGGCGCGGGACGCAAACCGTCGGGACGCAAAGCCATTCTTCTACGTCTTAGCCCAAAGGTCATAGCCACACTCCGGAAGGAAGCCGAACGTAAGCACAAGACGCTTTCGGATGTTGCGGAAGCACGCCTTGCACACGCCTAAAATCGGTACCTGGATTGCCACCGCTTCCCTTATCTGGTGCGACAATCCTCAGAGGGCCGCAACCAGCAGTTACGCTCACTCTGTAAAGTAGGACTCCAAAAGCGTCCACCAATTCATCGATGCCTATCCTGCTACAATCTGCCAAAATCTTCAGTTATATCCCAACGAAGAACTTCGAGCGGGCTAAGAGGTTCTACGGCAGTGTGCTCGGGTTAAGCCACGTTTCGACGGATGATTTTGCATTGGTCTTTGAAAGCGGCGGGATCCGCATCCGCGTCGTCAGAGTGCCGGATTTCATGCCAAGCCCCATCGCTATTCTTGGTTGGCAGGTCGATGACTTGGAGAAGAGCGTCACGGCACTGAATGCGAACGGCGTAATTTGCGAGCGCTGGCCCGGGATCAAACAGGACGCCGCGGGAATTTGGGACGAACCCGGCAGGCCGCGGGTCGCGTGGTTCAAGGATCCGGATGGCAACGTGCTTTCAGTGTCGGCTAAGTAGTGCGGCTGGCAGGCCAAAGCTGTGCGGCAACCAAACAGCAACCATGCTATCGTCTCGCTCGGAGCGGAGTGACTCCAGTAGCATCCACCATCTCCCTAGATTTCTATCGCGCAATGCGATACGACGAACAACCGGGAAACACCGTCAACGTTCATTGCCCCAATCGAGCCGCTCGCCAGGGCCAGGCAGTCTGCTTCTGTTGTCAACCGGCGTGCGACGGCGCCCGGAACGAGGGGTACCCGGGCTAGCGCAATATTTCACCTGTGGTCGCATCACCCGGGACGTCGAGCAACTGCACCTGGTTGATCACCTTGAAGTGCTGATGGTCTGCGAACTCCCAGACAATTTTCTTCTCGCGAGTAATCTCGAATAGATGGGGCTGTTCCCCGAGGTGGCCGTGCCCGATATAGTTGCAGAAGACAGTATTGCCGTTCGGGAGGCGCTGGAACCCGCTCATCAACCGAAGGGTGTTCCCCGGAAGTTCATTTTCATCGAGCTTCCAGACAACCCTTAGCATCTCATCCAGCTCCTCCACCCTGTGCCCGTCGCCACAGGCGATCAAGAGGTGGCCATCGGGCAAGAGCACGCACTCATGTACGTCCCCAGGGACCGGAATTTCCCGAATGACGACGCCGTTGGCGTCGAGTTCCTCCACCTTGTGCTCACCCTTGCGGCACACGAGATAGTGACCGGCCTGCGTCTTGCGAACGCCCCGGAACTGATCGTGAAGGCTCACGCTGGCGGGCGGCGGGACGAGCCTTATCTCCTTTGCGATCTTGCCCGCGCGATCCACCTCGATGATGCGGCAGGGTCCGTTTTCGACAAGCAGGACGCATCCGCTGCTGAGCGGCTGGCAGGCATGGACCTCCGTATTGGCCCCGGCCTTGTACTCCCAGGCGACGACGCCGGCGGGCGTCATCTCAAGGGCGCCCCCCGAATGACAGAACAGATAGTTTCCATTCGGCAGCGCCCAGCAGTCCTGGGGATGATTGCACGCGTGCCTCCAGACAATCGTGCCGGTGGACGACACCGCGCAAACCTGGTTGGCGTACGAGTCCGTGCACAGAAAGGGATGGCCGGCCCTTGCGGCAACGGGAGCAAAGAGAATCGAAAGGAAAGCCGCCTGGGTAGCAAAACGCATGGATTCTTGGGGTTATAGGTTGACGGTGATGCCCTGCCACCGGCGACAAGGCGGGCTGCATCCCCGCACCCTCATCGTAACATCAGGCTGCTGCCCCGATTGCCGGAATCGTCGCGACAATGGTCATCCAGACATGTGCCGGCAAGGATTTCCATTGGCGCCCCGGGGCACCCGACTCCCTCCAGGCCGGATAGTCGAGTCAGTTGGGAAACGCGTGCTTGCGTCCAAATTGGGGAGCTACAAACAACTCGGTACTTCCAATGCGGCGCAACGCCTCAATCGATCAATTGCGGATCCTTCTGACAGGATTGGTAATCCTGCACCACGCGGCGATCGTCTACGGGGGCGCGGGCGGCTGGTATTGGCGCCAGGAGGCCGACGGCTCAAACGCGCTCCTCGTCCTGTTCAATGCCGTGAACCAGTCGTACTTCATGGGGTTCTTCTTTCTCCTGGCGGGTTATTACACGCCGCAGTCGTTTGATCGTAAGGGCACGCGGCAGTTTCTCGCCGACCGCTTCCTGCGACTCGGGCTGCCTCTTGCCGCCTATTTTTTCATTCTTTCGCCGATGACCATCGCGCTGGCGCGGACGGGCGAGGGGCATTCTTTTTTTGCGGGATGGTGGCTAATGGAGCGCCTTGGCAATTTTGAACCGGGTCCGCTTTGGTTCGCGGAGGCGCTCCTGATCTTCGCGCTGGCCTACGTGGGCGTTCGAACGCTGCGGCCTGGATCACCCGCGAATCTCCAAGCGCTTCCCGGGTACAAGGTTATCACGATTGCGGCGCTCGCAGCCGGGTGCGTCTCCTTCCTGGTCCGCCTGGCCGTGCCGACGGGAAAGTCAGTTCTCTGGCTTCAACTCGGATATTTCCCGCCGTACGTGCTGTTGTTCCTCGTTGGGTGCCTGGCCGCCCGCAACCGAGTCTTCGATCGCGTGACCTTCTCCGATGCGAAGCCCTGGGCAATCGTCTCTTTCGCCATGCTGGTCATGTTGCCGGTCGTCATTGTCACCGGCCGCGGGCACGGTCCGTTCAACGGCGGATGGAACTGGAATGCCGGCTTCTACGCATTTTGGGATCCTTTTGTGGCCTGGGGTATCATCCTCACGCTGTTTTGGGTGGCCGGCAGATATTGGGCGAAGGGGAGCCCTCTTGCCGACTGGCTGGCTCGTCGGGCCTTCGGCGCGTACATTGTGCATCCGCCTGTGCTCGTGGCTCTCAGCCTATCCGCGCGCGGATGGACCGCGGTACCCTTGCTTAAATTCGCCGCGGTGGGGCCCGCGGCGGTTGCCGTGAGTTTTGTGGCTGCCTCCGCGGCTCTTCTTGTCCCGGGAGTTCGACGGATCGTTTGACCGGCTGGGAGGCGTTTCTCTCCCTGGCCTCTTCCCCTGTTGCGGTCCGGCGTTGAGCGAGCGTCCCGGTCTCCGGTTCGGGTCCTGCAGCCTCCACCTTCCGATTCCGGGCGCCCTCCAATTATCGATTCAAGGGCTGGTAAGCTCGAAGGCGACGCAGTAGTTGGGTTGCGTCTTCCCGGTCGTGGCGCCGGTGAACGGGTCGGAGTCGCGGAGGAGCCCCCAGCGGAAGGTCCCGCCATACGGGGCCGCCATCGCCACCTTTTCGCCGTTCATGGCATAGCCTACCCGGCATCCGGCGCCGGGGTCCGCTGCGCACGTGATGACGACCGCATCCCCGTCAATTGCGGCCGAGGCGATGGGCACCCTCGAGCCCGCGGCGCTGGTGATCTCGAACCCCTTGCCCTGGCCCCATTGCGCCTCCGACGGGTGCGGAAGGGAGAAGGCCGCTTCCCAGGTCAATGGCGGAGCGGGAACATGGAAGTGGACGGTGATGACGCCCCCGTCGCGCTCGACGGACGTGGGCTGGAGCGGTCGCCAGTCGCCGCGAAGGATGACGCGCTGGTAGTAGACCTCGGCATACTTCTCGCCCAGCAGCTCGTAGCCCTCCGCGGTGAGGTGCACGCCATCGTGGGCGTAGGGATACTGGTATTTCGGGCCCGAGCAGACGAAATCCGCGGGATAGTCCACCCCGATCTTCCACGCCGCGAGCGTGGAGGGTGAGTTGTCTGCGCAGGAGTTCTGCTGAGATACGATCATCGGGATCGCCTGCCTCTGTCCGGTGACGGCTGCGAGGTCCGTGTTGTAGTCCTTCCATAGACGGCGCAATTCACCCTCATAGTGTTTGTTGCCGGCGTCGGATTCGCCATGCGTGACGATGATCGCCCCCACGCCGTAGGACTTGCCCGCCGCCCGGGCCAGGCGGGTGACCGCCTTGGTCGCGATCATAGCCGCCTCGTAGGAGCGGCCGTTGACCCCCTTCGGAACGGCGTTCTTCTTCAGAAAGACCATCCCCTGGCCGGATTCGCCGACTGCAAAGTGAACGCTGGTGAAATCACGGCCCAGGTTGGCCCGTGCAAGGGCCGTCAGCTGATTTCCCATGGCCGAATGCGGCGTCTCGCCATCAATGTTCTCCGGCCAGGAGCTCGGGTAATCCGGGGCGTGCCGGCCAACGGGCTCGACCAGCGGCACCAGCGCGAGATTGGCGTCCCGCGGGTCGATCGGCCAGGGCAGGTTGCCGGTCGACAGCTTGAGGTTGCCGTAGGGCTGGCTCTTCAGAACGACCGGCTGGCCCTGCGCGCCGACCGACAGGCTCTGCCCGGTGCCAATGATCCCCGACCAATCCCACGGAATGTTGGGCGCCTTTGTCACGTGTACCTTGTCATTGGGCGAAGCACACCCGAAAAAGAGAGCCGAAGAAAGCGCGAGCGCCGCCGTCCCAATACTCAATCCAGCGCGGGTACGAGGGGCCATTCCGGGAGAATAAGGGGCTGCCGGGCGCGGGCAACGGAGAACACTCCAAGTTCGCCGGACGGATCCTGGTCGATCCGGAGGCCCCCCTCACTTGAAGAGCTCTGGGGTGATCCTGCCCGAGAGGCGCATGTCCAGGGCCGAGCGGAGCTCGGTCGCATCGGCCGATGCCAGCTGCAGGGCCTGCCTCCAATGCTCTTTCGCCCGGTCAGGTTCGCCACCCTGGTATTCAAGGTCCCCAAGGTCCATCAGCGTCCCCGCCTGCGCGGGGCCGAGCGCGATCCATCTTTCAAGGGCACCTGCGGCGCCCTTGAAGTCGCCCATGCCCTTGCACACGTTCACCTTCAGGGCGACTCCCCTTGGCTCGGAGGGCATGAGCGCGATGGCCTTCTCCGAGAAGGCCAAGGCTTGGCTGAGGCGCCCCTTTGCGGCCTCGAGGCTGCCGGCCAGGAGGTAGGCCTTGTCGAGAACACGTTCAATGCGCTCCTTCTTCTTGTCACCGGTTCCGCCGAGGATGGCCATCGCCTCCTCCAGGGGCCCGATCGCCGAATTCGGGTCGGCTTTTTCCAGGTAGTACTGCCCCAGGAGGCCCCTCGAGTCGACATCGGCCAGGAATACCGCTGCAACGCGCCGGAGGTACTTGACCGCCTCGTCATGCTCCCCTGCGTTCCAGAGGATCTGGACCAGGCTCATGTTCTGCATGTAAAGGTAGGGATCGTCCGCCAGGACCTCGGTCAACAGGCTCCGGGCCAGCGGGGTGTCGCCCAAGCGCACGGCCACCTCGCCATAGGACTTGAGGATAGGTATCGAGTGGGGCATTCGCCGATGGTAGTCGGCGAGAAGCGCTGCCGCCTCTGGCAGCTTGCCATCCTGGATCAGGGCATTGCCAAGAAGGGGACAGATCGTTTCGGGATCCCCGCCGCTGTTCAGCGCCTTCCTATACTGGCCTACTGCGCCCGCAAAGTTGCGGGCCTCCTTAAGGGACCAGCCGCGAAGCATGTGCGGCATCCAGCTTTCAGGCTCCAGCTGCTCCAACCTGTCCAGCAGGGGCATCGCCTCGTCCAGCTGCCCCGACAGGCGGAACTGCTCAAAGGCGATGCCCAGCCGCTGAATGTCGTAGCAGTCGGCAAGGAGCGGGCGCAGCCAGGGGTCCGAGGGCACCGGGTCGTGCGCCTGCTTGCTCAATTGGCGCAAGTCGTTCGCCTGCTCAGTCTGGCCCTTCCGGTCCATGATCTGGGCAAGGAGGGCCACGGACGACGACGCGTTCGGATAAAGGGCCACCACCCGCCTCAGCCTTGCGATCGCCCCGCTGTCATCCCCGCGCTGCAGTTCCAACCTCGCGAGACCGAACGAGGCCTGGGGATTGTCCCTGTCGGCCCGGAGCACGGCCTCGTACTGGCGGGAGGCGTCCTCCTCCTTTCCCGTCTTTAATAAAACCTCGGCCAGCGCAACCTGGGCCGGCACGTAATCCGGCTCCATCCCTATCACCGTGTCCAGCTCCGACTTGCCGCCGTCCATGTCGCTCTCTTCAAGGGCGATATTTGCGAGGCAGTAGTGATCCTGGGCCGTCAATCCACTGGCGCCGGAGGCGATCACCCGAAAGCACGCCTTTGCCTCGTCGTAGAGCCTGTTGGCCTGGTAGAGGAGGGCCAGGTGCCTGACGGCCTCCGGGTCCCCGCCAAGGTCCGCCTGCTCGCGCGCGTGCCGGAGCGCCTCGTCGAACGCCTGGGGAAGCCCCTCGTGGCGACCGAGCGCCGGAAGGCGCGGACGATGGGAGGCCCTGATGGCCACAACGGCGACGATCGCCGATAGGGTCACGGCGCACCCGCAGACAACGAGGGTCTTCCGCAGCTTGTTGGTCACTGGTCCGCCAACATGAAAGAGCGCGGCGAAGGGCGCAAGTTTGGGCCGTTCGGTCCCCGGGATGCGAATGCCCGGGATCCGCCGGCCACTCATCGCATCTGCGAATCGCCTTGGGCATCGGCTTGGTTCACCTGGCCTGCGCTCGAGGAATCCTCTCGAGGTGCGACGCCTGTTTTCAGTGACATTCATGTGAATCGCCCTCATGGCGAACCCCCCCGCGGCAGTAGCGTCCACCGTCCTTTGACTTTTGAGTGGCCCGAGGCAATCGTGCACCTCCACCTGGCGTGGACAATCTAGGAACCTGAACAATACCTGAAAGGAACGACGCCCATGCAACTGACCGGGAACACCATTCTTATAACAGGGGGAACCAGCGGGATTGGCCTGGAACTCGCCAAGGAGCTCATCGGGAGGAAGAACACGGTGGTCATCACCGGACGAAAAAAGGAGAAACTAGATCAGGCGAAGAAGCAGCTCCCTCAGGTTCACGTGATCCGGAGCGACGTGAGCCAGGCCGCGGAGATCCAGGCCCTTCTCGAGAGGGTGACCGGGGAATTCCCGGATCTCAACATCCTGATCAACAATGCAGGTGTGATGCGATCGATAAACCTTGTCGCCGACAAGAATTCAAAGGACGACATCACGGACGAGATAGACATCAACCTGAAGGGTCCCATCCGGATGGCCCAGGCATTCCTGCCGCACTTGAAGCGGAAGCCCCACAGCGCGATCGTCAACGTCAGCTCGGGACTTGCCTTTGTGCCGCTCCCGATCTCCCCGGTCTATTGCGCGACGAAGGCCGCACTCCACTCCTTCACACTATCGCTTCGCGCGCAGTTGATTCGGACGAATGTCAGAGTGTTCGAGCTGGCCCCACCGGCCACCCAGACGGACATCCTTTCCGACTTTGATCCCGAGGTCATGAAGGGAGTCTCGGTCATGAAGGTCGGCGACATGGTGAAGGCCGCCCTCGAGGGGATGGAGCAGGACCGCCTCGAGATCCGCCCCGGTCAGAGCAATCAGCTGAAGTTCATGAGCCGGTTGGCGCCCGAATTCATCCTCAAGCAGATGAGCAGGTCCGTCGACCACATGTTGAGTGCGCCAGGGTGACAATCCTCTCACGGGCAAGTGGTGGCCGAACGGACGGGCGGGGGTGAGGACATTCCCAAGGCCCAGAATCCAAATGTGGGTTCACCCGACGGGAAGTCATTCATGCATGTTGGTCGTCGTTCCCTGCTGAACGGGAGTAGCCGCTCCACAGGCAGGATCCGCCCGCCAGTTGGAATCGGTCGGCGTCCTACCGCTATATTGGGGCATGCACCCCATGGCGTGACTGCGGCAGGTATCGTAGTCTGCGGGGGAGCGACGCTCAAACCTGATGCCCCCTCCAGCTATTCCGCGCGCCCGGCATCGAGCATTGCATTCGAGGCTCCTCGTCATCGTCGCATGCGCCGTTCTCAACGTCCTGGCGGCTAGGGCTTACGCCCAAGCCGCGGTCCCGGGCGACGCACCCCAGGTCGCCGTTGCCCACCCGGCGAACGACACCGGCCCAAACTGGAAAACCGGCGAGGCCAGGATCCACGTGGTTCCGACCATCGAGACGCCGGCGTTCCTTGCCGCCCTGAGCATCTACGACAGGATCGCCATGCCGCACGACGTCTACAACTCTACGCTGAGCAGCACCTGGGAGCATGTGCACGAGCAGCACTGGGTCTTCGACACCGACCCCTTCAACATCAACCAGTTCGCCCATCCCTACCAGGGGTCGATGATGTTCGGATTTGCGCGCTCGACCGGCGTCTCCTTCTGGCAGTCCCTCATCTACAGCAACGTGGGCAGCTTTATCTGGAAGATGGCCGGGGAGACCGACCTGCCCTCGATCAACGACCAGATCACCACCGGCACCGCCGGCGCCGTCCTCGGCGAGTCACTCTTCAGGATGGCTGGCCTTATCCTGGAGGACGGCGGCGAGCATCCGGGCTTCTGGCATGAACTTGGCGCCGCGGTGGTATCCCCGCCAACAGGCATAACGCGCCTCATCTTCGGAAGGAGGTACAAGGCCGTGTTTCCAAGCTACGACCCCGCGACGTTCATGCGCCTCCGATGGGGCGCCAGCACGGACCTCGTGAAGACCAACAACCTGCTTCTCAACGAAGGGTCCTCGTACACCGACCGGAAGCAGAGCGAGGCGCTCCTTGATTTTTCGTTCATCTACGGCCTCCCTGGAAAACCGGGCTACGAATACGACCGCCCGTTCGACTACTTTTCGTTTGAGATTGCGGGCCAGACAAGCGCGCACGGGCACAATTTCCTGCAGTATATCATGGACCGCGGCCTCCTCTACGGGTCCGACTACGGCGTCGGGGACAACTACCGGGGAATCTGGGGACTCTACGGGAGCTACGACTACATTGCCCCCTCGATCTATCGAATCTCCTCGACCGCCCTTTCGCTCGGGACGACCGAGCAATGGTGGCTGTCGAAGAACGTGGCGCTTCAGGCATCGGCGCTGGGCGGCGTGGGGTTCGGCGCGGCCGGGACCATCCCGCGGGCCGATGGCCTGCGGGACTATCATTACGGCGTGACTCCGCAGGGGCTGCTCGCCCTTAGGTTCATATTCGCACGGCGCACCATGCTGGACGTCACCGCCCGCGACTACTACGTCAGCGGAACGGGCTCGGACGACCACTCGGGTTCGGAGCAGATATTCCGGGGCGAAGTCGGGCTTACCGTCAGGGTCTTCAAGCACCAGGCGTTGGGGGTGGAATACGTGGAGTCCCATCGCCACAGCCACTACGGCCTCTCGCCCGACCGCTACCAGTCCGAGGGGACATTCAGCATCGTCTATAATCTCCTGGGCGACTCGCGCTTTGGAAACGTGGATTGGCGCAAGGATTCCCAGCCGGAAAGGGACTAGGTCAAGGGAGGCAGGCGGGACACGGTTTCTCGCACGGAGGCGGCCTCATCCCGATCGAGATGGGGTCTTCACCCCACTTCGGGGAGCGGACGTTGACAGATCCGCATCCCGGGTCTCGGTTGCGCGCATGTCGTACGCAAAGGACTCGGACTCATCACCCGACACCTTGCTTCCCCGCGAAAGAGCCATCATGGAGCTCGTCGCGGATGGACTCAGCGACGCTGAAATTTCGATCCGATTTCGGCGGAGCCTGCGGACCATCTCGATGATCCGGAACCGCGCGGCGACAAAGCTCGCGGCTCGGAACGCCTCGGCGCATCCGTTCCAGATCCGCGAGGTGGTGTTTGCCCGATCCCTCGATTTAGAGGTGCTTTGACCGCCGGCCGCACGCGGCGTTTAGGCCCGACGGGAGTGGGGAGATTGGCGCGCCCCCTCGAGGATTGGCACGCCGGAGGGCGGAGATGTCAATCGAGTCGCATTGCGGGCCAGAATAAGGAAGGCTTTCCCTTCAAACCTTTCCTCTGGCATCCATGCTATCCAATATGACTTCAGAGCCGCCGAAGGCGGGGCAATCAGATCGCATTTCCCAATCGGCGCCGGGCGCACGGTATTTCGACGTGGTCGCGATGGCGTTCGTCGCGGTCTACCTCATTTCGCAGGTCTCTAGTTCGAAGCTCTTTGCGATTGGAAGCTTCCGATTGCCGGGGGCCGCGGTCGTGTTTCCCCTTTCCTACATCTTCGGGGACATCCTTACGGAGGTCTACGGCTATGCCCGCACGCGCAGGGTGATCTGGGCGGGATTCGGGTCGGCGGTCCTCATGGCCCTTGTGCTGTGGATTGTGCAGATACTTCCCCCCGCACCGGGTTGGCCCGACCAGCTCGCGTACGAGGCGATCCTCGGCGTCGTCCCGCGGATGGTCCTCGGGAGCATCACGGCCTACTGGGCCGGCGAATTCACGAACTCCTACATCATGGCCAGGATGAAGGTGCTCACCGACGGACGCCTTCTCTGGACGCGGACCGTGGGTTCGACCATCGTCGGACAGGCTGTGGATTCCACCGTGTTCATCCTCATCGCCTTCGCCGGGCGCCTCCCCTGGGGTGTCCTGTTCCAGGTCGCCGGGACGCTCTACCTTGCCAAGGTGGCCTACGAGGTCGCCGCCACGCCGCTGACCTATGTGATCGTGAGGTGGCTTAAGAGGGCAGAGGGGATCGATGTCTTCGACCGGAACACCGACTTCACGCCGTTCCGGCTCTGACAGCCTCCGAGAAACGGTCGCGGGGCTCCCCGCGCGCTGTCAGAGCTTCGAGCCCAGTTCGCGCCCGAGCGCCTGCCAGAAGGCGTTCCAGCGCGGATCTGCGTGCAGGTTCCTGAAGAGGGGAATCGCCGCCATTGTTGCCACCCCGGGATCGCGCTGCCTGCGGGCGCGGTCGAGCCACTCGAAGGCCCGGTCAATCTCGCCCCGGAAGGCGAAGACGGTCGATATCTGGATGGCGGCGGTGTCTGCGCTGAACTTGATCAGCTTCGCCAAGGCCTCGTCCGACTCGGCAACCTTGCCCTGGCCGAAGGTTGCCACGGCGAGCACCCAGAGGGTGGACCAGTCCGGTGCCACGCCCTCGAGCGACTTCTCCGCCTCGGCAAATTTGCCCTCGTGAATGTAGCTGAACCCGATCCCGGAGCGGGCGAACATCCCGGTCGGATTCAACTCGGCGTAGCGGGCGCATTCGGCCCGGGCCTCGGCCGGGAGTCCCGACAAATTGAGGGCAAGCGCAAGGGTGACCCGCGCCTTTGGATTGATCGGGTCAAGCGCCACGGCACGGCGGGCCAGTTCCAAGGCCCTCGGCCTGTCGCCGAGGGCCCCCGCCATCTTGCAGGCCATCTCAAGGACATCCGCATCGGCTGGGGCGAGCTCCAGGGCCCGGCGCGCCGTGGCTGCCGCTCCCTTCCAGTCATAGTCGAACCCCAGTTGGAGCCAGAAACGGGCGTAAAGGCCCAGCGGGAGGTCAGGCTCAAGGGCGAGGGCCCGGTCCGATGCGGCCCGCGCCAGGGCAAGGTGGCTCTCAAACTTCTCCCGGGTCACGGAGCCGTCGTAGCCGCAGATCCACGTGTGGGCTATCGCGAGCGACGCCCAGGCCAGGGCAAAGGAGGGATCGAGCTCGGTCGCGCGCCCGTGGTATTCCACGGCACTCGGCGCCGACTCGGCCGAGAACCGGGCGCTGTGAAACCTGCCCATGAGGTACTGTTGGTACGCCTCGGGGTCCCTGGTCCCGCCCTTTGCGGCCTCGTGCACGAGCGCCGCCACCTCGCCGGGATCGGCCCCCAGCTTTCCCCTGAGCTCCCCCACGATCGCGAGCGCGAGCTCCTCCTGGAGCGCGAAGACGTCCGTGATCTCCCGGGTGTAGCTGCGCGACCAATGCATCTCGCCGGTCGATACGCGGCTCATGCGGGCTGAGATCTTAACCCTGTTGCCCGACTTCTGCACGCTTCCCTCGATCAGGTTCGCGACGCCCAGCTTGAGGCCCATCTCCTGCGCCGTCGCATTCTTGCCCTTGAACGAGAAGGCCGACGTCCGGGCCGCCACGCGAAGGCAGGGGATCCTCTGGAGCACGGTGAGAAGCTCGTCGCTCACCCCGTCCGAGAAATACTCGTTCTCCTTGTCGTCGCTGAGGTTGGCAAAGGCGAGAACGGCCACGGATTTTTCGCCTGATGCTCCCGAAGCCGGGGCCTGGGCGCCCGCCACCGGCCGCTCCGCGGCGCGCGGCGCCGCCGCGGGCTCGAGGTCAAGGAGCTGCTGGATCCGGAGCACAAATTCGCGGGGGGTGCTGCCTCCAGGCAGCCGCGTCCACTGGCGCTCGCGGAAGCGCTCCGGCACCCGCGCGACCGAGTCTGTGGTGTCGTCGACCACAACCGGCACGATAAAGGCCTGGTCGTGCGCCATCAGGTAGGTCCGCTGCTCCGCCAGGTGCCACTCAAGCCGGAAATACCCCTCCGCGCGGGTCTGGGTGAACGCCGAGATCACGGGCATGAAGAGAGCGCACTCCTTTATCTGCCTGCGGATCTTCTGGTCCCATGCGTCGCCCCCGCGAAGCTCGCTCTGGTCGAACCAAACCTCGAGGCCCGAGGCCGTGAGCTCGTCGGAAATCCTCTTTGCCGCGGCGGCGTCCTGGGAGGCGTAGCTCAGGAAGATCGCGCGGGCGGGACGGTTGGGGTCTTGTCGGTCCGACATCGGCGCGTGAATGAATGCACGTCCGGGCTCGGTCGATCGAGCCCAAAGCCACGGCGCTCCGAAACTCGTGGCGCCAAGCCCTTGCGATTATGGAACCTCGTAGACCTCGACGAGCGCGACCCCGGTGTCCCCGCTCGCGCCGGACACCTGGGCGGTGTAGGCACCCGGAGGCAGGGCTATCAGGATCGCCGAGTCATTGCTTGATGAGTTTGTCCACCTGAACGCCCCCACCGATGCCGCTGCGCCCGAGATCTGCGAGCTGCCGCCCCAGCCGGTGTTGGATGCGATGGTCGTGCTCGCCTGGTTGACAATCTGCAGCTTCGGGTCGGGCAGCGTCCCGCCGACGCCAAAGGGAATCAGGGCGGGCCCGGACGCCCGCACAAGCACGGTCTCCGAGCCGGTTCCCCCCACCACAAATCCCACGATCAGGATGTTGCCGCCCGTGCCGACCTGCACCCGGGCCGAGAGGTTGATGAGCCGCGGTGCCGTGGCCGAGTAGGCGGCGGGGGACGTTGCGTCGTAGACCTCGGCCAGGGCCACGCCCGTGTCGGAGCTCGCACCCACGACCTGCGCGGTGTAGGCGTTGGGGGCGAGGTTGGGGATGTAGAGGGCCGAGTCCCTGCTGGTGGTGTCGGTCAGCGCGAACGCGCCCAAGGCCGAATCCTCGGCCGTGATCTGCGCCGCGTTGGTGCCCCAGCCGGTGTTGGCGGCCACGACGCCCGAACCCTGGAAGATCGTCAATGCGGGGTCGGGCAGCACGCCGGCGACCCCGAAGGCGGAAAGCGCCGGGCCGGTGCCGCGGACGAGAACCGCCTGCGTGCCGGTGGTCCCGATTCCGCCGCTCACGAAGCCCACGATCAGGATGTTTGCGCCGGTTCCAACCCCTGCACGGCACGAAAGGTTCACAAGCCGGGCGGTCTGGCCGCCCGGCGGCGGGGTCCCCGAGGCTGTCGGGTCCACAATGTACACAGGGCCCCACGTGACAGGATATTCCCCGAAGAGCATTGCCTCGGCCTGAAGACCAACCCGAGCCGTCGAGGAGGGCGTGAAAGTGAAGGTGCCCCCCGTGACGGCGGGGCCAGGCGCCCCCACCGTGGCCAGCTCCACGCCTTGGAGGGCGATGTTGTCCAGGTTCCAGCCGACTCCGCTTGTGGTGTCGATATAGGCGCTCTGGCCCGAGGTGTAGGTGAACGTGAACCTGACCTCGATCACCAGGCCGGCATAGGGGGAGAGGTCGATCGAATGCGACGTGAAGGAGGTTTCCCCCGGATCGCCCAGGCCCACCTCGGTGAAGACGTCGTTCCACGTCTTGCCGTCGTCGACGGAGACCTGCGCGTGGGCGGTCTCGGCGCTCGTGGCGATCCCCAACCGGCTCGAGAAATTGAAGGATGCGGGCGCCCCGGCCGGGACGGCGTACTCGCCCGGGAGCGCGAGCATCTGGGTCGTCAGGTCGGGCATCGCCATGTGGTAGGACGCGCCGCCCGAGGCCTTGGTCGATGTGTCCACGGGGTTGTAGCTGCCGGAGGTGGTGGCAACGACGCCCTGCAATCCCCCCTCGGCCCCATACACCGTCGAGAACGGGCTGAACGTGCTCACCCGGGTGGTGAAGCCTCCCGCGAAGGAGGGGATTCCGGAGACCGAGTACGAGGCACCCTGCCCGACCGCCGGCCCCTGGGGACCCGTTATGACGGGGAGGGACTCTCCCGGTCCCGCGACCGCGGGGTCGAACACCGTCACCGTGTAGTCGTAGTTGGTCGGGCTCCCATTGACCATGACGCCGTGCACCGCCACCTGGTAGGCCAGGTCCGAACCGGGCCTGGGCGCGCTGCTGTTCACGGTGCTCCCGTCCAGGCCGTTGTAGTCCCAGGCGATCGTGTTTTCCCCGTAGGCGGGGTTGTCCAGGGCCTCAACCTGGACCGGCACGGACGCGCCGTTGCTCGTCATCGTGACGGTGGCGCCCGAAAAGTCAGCGTCGGGATACGAGAGCGACCACCGGGGAAACACGACCTGGTACGGCACGAACCCGGGCGGCGGCCACGCCACGTAGCCGTCGCGCACCGCAGGCCTCGCGGCGCCAAAATTGGAGTCCAGTATCCAGGTCGCGTTTGCGGAATTGAAGCCGTTCGTGGCGGGGATGTCACCCGTCGCCATGGTCCGGGTCTGCGGGTAGAGGATCCAGCGCCGGTGGCCGAGGGCCGTGTTGTTCGAGCCAAAGTCCTGGATGTAGCCGTAGGCGATGGAGTCGGGCCCCACGTTGCCGAGGTCGATGTTGGACTTGCCCGCGGCGGTCGCGCCGTCGCTCGTGTAGAGGAGCCAGTCCGACGTCGGCGTGTGGCTCAGCTTGTTGTTCGCCGCCATCATGAGCGCCGCGTCCTGGTCCTGGGCCGACTCGACGGAGTCCATCGCGACCGCGGCCGGGACTCCTGCCATCGCGCGGACCCAGTTGATCCGCAGCTGGACCGCGGACTTGAATGCGTCCGAGGTCGTGCCCGCGGTGCCCGTGGCGCTTGTCCCGGGCGTCCCGCTTAGCGCGCCGGTCCAGTCGATGGGCACTCCCTCCGAGGCGCTGAAGACCGCGTTGAAGAAGGCGCGGGACTGTCGGCGGTCCGACGTTGCCACCGAGAGCGCCGCCGGGGCGGGGGTGACGACGTTGGGGTGCTCCGCCATGGTGCGGGCGGGGAGGCGCGGAGGGGGCGGATTGCCGGCGCCGACGGGGGGTGTCACCGGCTGCAACGCCTGCCCGGGGCAGGGAAAGGCGCCGACCGCCAGCACGGCCAGGCATCCCAGGGCGGACCTCATGGATGAATGTCGTGCGGATCCCATCATGCCATGGACACGTCCGGGCCCGACTAGGCTCGAAGTTTCGGAGCCCGGTCAGCTGCGGGAGCGAGGATCCCTCACGGCTGGTTGTCGTATTGCAGCGGGTCGTCCTTGGGCTTCGCCTTGGAGGCGCCGAACGAGTAGACGAGGCCCAGGTACACGATGCGGGCGCTCCTTCGCCGGGTGACATCGTCGCGAAGGAGGGGGGTGTTGAGCCGGGTCTCGTATTTCAGCGAGTTGAAAAGGTCCGAGACCGTCGCCACGACGGTCAGCCTCCTTTCCCTGAACTCGTGCTTGAAGCCCGCGTTGGCGACAAACGACGGCTCCCGGTACCCCTGCGGGGTCAGCCGCTTCGCCGAATAGTTGGCGTTCAGCTGGAACATCGACGCCTTCGAGAGGGCGTACTCGACGCTTGCCTTGCCCGACCAGGCGACCGCCGACTGGCGGGTGCTGTAGCCCAGGTTGCTCGCGTCGATCTGGCTGTAGAAGAGGTTCCCGCTGGCGTTCAGGGTCATCTTGTCAATCGGGGACGCCGTCGCGGCGGCCTCCAGCCCGCCGGAGCGCGACGAGCCCAGGTTCTCCTGCGTCGTCAGGAGGGTCGTGCTGCTGACGTACCGGCTCACCTGGGTGAAGCTGTCGTAGGACTGCCGGTAGTAGGCGGTCGCGAGGTAGGTCGTGTCGCCGCTCCGGTACTGGTATCCCGCCTCCAGCGAATGGGTCTCCTCGGGCCTCAGGCTGGGGTTGCCCGCGCTCAGGTTGTACGGGTCCTGGTAGCGGGGATAGGGGTTCAGGTCGTCGCTCTCGGGGCGCCTGACCCGGTGGCTGTAGTTGAGCTGAATCTGCCCGGTGTCGGTCAGGTCGTAGGCGAGGTGCAGGCTCGGGTAGAGGCTCGTGTACCTCTGCTCCTGCGCGACAGCGGCCGTGATCTGGTCCGTCCTCAGCTCCACGGACTCGAGCCGCGCCCCCGCCAGCACCCCGAGCTTTCCCCAAGAGCGGCGGTAGGTCGCGTAGAGCGCCGCGACCGACTGGTCCATGTAGAACGAGTTGGTGACCTGCGGATTCGAGGCCCACGCCCCGGTCCGGGGGTCCTGGACGAGGTCGAGGTGGTCCTGGGTGCTCCGGTCGTCGGTGCCGTCAAACCCAAGCTCAAGCCGGGAGGATCCGCCCGCCTTGTCCACGTACTCGGCCTTGAGCTCGGCGCTCGGCTCGTTGGCGGCCACCCGGATGTATTCCTGGAGGGGCGGCCCCGCGGGGGTCGCGTAGATGCTCACGTAGTGGTTGCGCTCGGTCTCGGCGTGGTGCTCGAGCTCAAGGTCGACCGTGAGGACGCGGTCGTCCCCCGAGAAGTCGTGCTCGTAGGAGGTCGTCGAGTCGACGTCGCCCTCGTTCTCGGGATCGTACCGGCTTCGCTGGTAGTCCGTCGTCGCGACGCCCAGGCTGTCCGCGATCGTGTCGTGCTCCAGGGAGTGCCGGTCGAAGGTCCGGTAGCTGAAGTCGACGCTCTCGCGGAACTTGTCGTCGGGGCCCGCCTTGTAGTCGACACCCGCCTGCCCATACTGGGTGAAGGGCCTGGACTCCTCGACCGTGCGGCTCCGGGTCGAGGCTTCGAGGCCGGTCACCGGGTCGACGTAGCTGCGCTGGTCGACCGTGGACCTGGGGCGGTCGTCCTGCCTGAGGGCATAGCTGCCGTAGACGTTGAACGGGCCCGGGTTGAAGTTGCCGCCGGCGTTCAAGCCGTAGCGCCGGCGATTCCCGACCGTCACCCGCGCGGATCCCGAGTATCCCCTCGCCCGCCCCTTTTTCGTCACGATGTTGATGATTCCCCCGGTCCCGTCCGGCTTGTACTTGGCCGAGGGGTTCGTGATCACCTCGATCCGCTCTATCCTGTCGGCGGGCATCTGGGCCAGCGCGTCGGCGCGCGTGCGTGTCCCCATCTGGGCGCTGGTCTGGCCGTCGACGAGGATCTGGACGCTCGGGTCGCCCCTGAGGCTCACGTTGCCGTCTATGTCGATCTCCACCGAGGGGATGTTCTGCAGGACGTCCGCAGCGCTCCCTGTCGAGGCCTGGATGTCCCTCCCGACATTGTAGACCTTGCGGTCGATCGAGTTGAGCTGCGCCTCCTTCTGGGCCGTGACCTCGACCGGTCCCATCATGACTGCGCCGTCCTGGGCCTGCGGCGCGGCGGACTGCGACCGCAGGGCGCCCCCGGGCGTGAGGAGGAGGAGGAACAGGGCCCATTGTCGGGCGCCCGTGGGGATTGCCGGTCTGCGGTGCAAGGGGACCATGGATATGCGCCCACGAGGAAGACACCTCGCGGGAAAAAGGGAAGGCGATCGACGTTACAATACCGTCCCTCCCACCGCCGAGTACTGCATTGCGCGCCGGCTGCGCGGGGATACACCCAAGCACTCAATGAAATCCAACTCGGCCGTCCGGAACCTCTACGTCCTGCCCTGCTGCCTGCTGCTCCTCAACCTGTGCGCCGGCGTGATCGGCTACAAGTTCAAGGTGATCGAGGACCCGTATGCGCGGACGGCGGCGGTCATGGGGATGATCCTCTTCGGGGGCGGCGTGGTCGGCCTCGTCCTCGAGCCGGTCGTCCGCGCCCTTGTCGGCTCGCTGCAGCGCAACAGCCGCAGGGGAGCGGGATTGCTCGGCGAAATCCTCTTCCTGATCCTGCTGGGGATCCTGGTCTTCTGGCTCTACTACCGCTCGACGATCCTCGGGCCCCAGTCGCTGCTCCCCCCCGACTGGCGGAACTAGACCGGTCCGGCGCCTTCGGCGCTTGACGGCAGCCGGGCCAGGCGGCATTCGCAAGGGGCTCAAATGCAGAAGACGGACGCACTTCCCTCCTCCTGGCGATTCCCCCGGGCCACCCGCGTGGCGCCCCATGGGTATCGCATGGGCGTCATCAACGCAAAAATCATCCCCTAACCGGCGCGCAGGAACACGACCCAAGCACAAAGGACCCCCTTTCCAACCCTGCCCGCCGATCGGCGAGCAGGGTTTTTTGTCTTCATGGCCACAGAGCATCCCACCCTGATTTCCAGCCTACGCGCCCTCCCACGGACGGCGTGGGTGCTCTTCTTTGGCACGTTCCTCAACAAGTTCGGAAGCTTCGTCATCCCGTTCCTCACGCTCTACCTCACCCGCGGCGGCTACCCGCTGTCGGCGGCGGGAATGGCGCTCGGGGCCTACGGCGCGGGCAACCTGGTCGCCTCGATCCTCGGGGGCTACCTCGCCGACCGGGTGGGGCGGCGCCAGACGATCGTCCTCTCGATGTTCTCCGGCGCCGTGGCCATGATGCTCCTCTCCCAGGCGCGCACCCTCCCCTCGATCTTCGGCCTTGCCGCCCTCGCCGGTCTGACGGGCGAGATGTACCGCCCTGCGAGCAGCGCGCTCCTCGCGGACCTTGTTCCCGCCGGCCAGCGGGTGACCGCGTACTCGGCCCTGCGCACGTCATTCAACGCGGGCTGGGCCTTCGGCCCGGCAATCGCCGGATTCCTCGCCGAGCGCGGCTATTTCTGGCTCTTCGCCGGCGACGCGCTCACATCGGTCCTCTACGGCCTCGTGGCCCTGTTCGCGCTCCCCAGGGGGTCGGGCACCGGGACGGCCCATGCCAGCTGGGGCGAGCTGGCGGCCGCACTCCGCAGGGACAGGGTCCTGCCGCGGATCCTAGCCTCGGCCTTCACGATCGCGATCGTCTTCTTCCAGGCCAGCTCGACGCTCGGCCTGCACATGACCCGCATCGGGTTCTCAACGGCAACCTACGGAGCCCTCCTCTCCCTCAACGGGGCGATCGTCGTGCTGTTTGAGCTTCCCCTGACCACCGTGACCCGCCGCTTCGCGGCCCCCCGGGTGATCGCCTTCGGATTCCTTCTCGCCGGGTTCGGCTTCGCGCTGCTCGGGCTGGCGCGGTCGATCCCGGCCCTCGTCGCCTGCATGGCCGTGTTCACCCTGGGGGAGATGCTCTCCATGCCGACCGCGTCCGCCTACGTCGCCGACCTGGCGCCACCCTCGATGCGGGGACGCTACATGGGTGCCTACGGCCTCACCTGGACCGTCGCGCTCGTCGTTGGACCCGCGCTCGGGATGTCGCTCCTGGCGGCGGGCCCCTCCGTCCTCTGGCTTGCCTGCGCGGCCCTGGGCGGACTGGCCGCAGCCTTCGCCCTTAGCGCACCAGAACATGGCCGCCGGTGACGGCGGAAGGATCCGGCGGCGGGCTGGAGGCATAATCCTCTAGTGCGTTATTGGTTGTGATTCTGTCGCACCGAATAACCCTTCTTGTTAATCACTCGCAAGTCGCCTACTATACCCCGTCCGCCAGTTGGGGACATTATCACAGGCTTCCCGATCCATTTTAGACGCCACGAGCCGATTGCCGCGCTGGCGATCGCGGGTGTGTTCGTGCTCCTGGCCGCCCGCGCGCATGCCCAGGCCTTCATCTGGGATGGCGGCGGTGCCAACGGGAACTGGAGCACAAACCTGAACTGGGGACCCTCCGCGGGGGTGCCCAGCACGACCAACGGGAGCACCCAGACGCTCGACTTCGCCGGGAGCACCGGCCTCGCGTCGACCATGACGACCAACTACTGGGCGAGCTCGCTGACATTCGACTCCACCGCAGGGGCCTTCACGGTCGCCCTCGGCACCAAGATACTGACGCTGGACGGGACGACCCCCACCCTGACGGACCAGTCGGCCAGCGCGGAGTCCATCTCGGGAGGGACGATAGCGTTCTCCTCGGCGGGGATCATAGACGTGAGCGGCGCGGGGGGGCTCTCCGTCACCTCCAAGATCACCGGGTCCGGCCTCATCACGAAGCAGAGCTCCGGAACCCTCGCCCTAGGCGCCAACAACAGCGGGTTCTCGGGGGGATTCACGGTCTCGAGCGGCACGCTCTCGGTATCCACCAACAACAACTCGCTGGGCACCGGGACGACGACGATCAATTCCGGGACCACGCTTGAGATCGCCGACGGCCGCAACCTCGCCAACGCGGTCGATGTCACCGGCACGGGCGTCGGCGGGGTGGGCGCCGTCAATGTCACGGGAGCCGCGACGGCGACTCTCTCCGGAGCCGTAACCCTCGGCGGGGACACGACGTTCGACGTCGTCTCGGGAGGCACCCTGAAGCTGACCGGTGGGGTTACCGGAACGGGCGACAACCTGACGCTTGCGGGGGCCGGAAACGTGACACTCGGCTCCGCCATCGACACCGACACCCTGACCCTGACCGGCACCGGCACGGTCACCGACAGCGCGTCAAACCAGCTTGCGACCACCACCAACCTGGCGATCAACAGCGGCACGTTCAACATGAGCGGCAAGACCGAGCAGGTGGCGAGCCTGTCGAGCGCGTCGGGAACCACGCTGACCCTGGGCGCCGGGACGCTGACCGACACGGGATCCGGCTCGACCACCTTCGCCGGGGCCCTCACCGGGACCGGCACGCTCGTCAACTCGGGGACCGGACAGCTCGCCATCACGGGGACGAACGGGAGCTTCACGGGAAAGGTCACCCTGTCGGACGGCAGCATCCTCGCCAGCGCCACCAACGCGACCGGCACCGCCACGGTGTCGGTGTCCAACCTCGGGAACTTCGAGGTCCAGGGGGGCGTCTCCCTCGCCAGCAAGTTCACGCTCTCCACGAACGGGGGACCGAGCGCCAACGGCGCGATCGAGAACATCTCCGGAAACAACAGCCTGACCGGCGCCATCACCGTGTCCTCGAGCTCAAGGCTCCAGTCCGACTCCGGCACCCTCTCGGTCTCCGGCGCCGTCGGCATCGGCGCGAACACCCTCAACGTGGGGGGAAGCGGAAACACGTCGATCACCGGTGCCATCACCGGGACCGCCGCCAGCGCGATCACCAAGGACGGGGGCGGCACGCTCACGATCGGCGTCGCCAACCCCGCGTTCGCGGGCGCGGTGACCGTCAGCGGCGGCACGCTCCAGACGAGCATCGCCAACGCCTTCAAGAACACGACCGTGATCACGGTCAATACGGGGGCGATCATGGACCTGAACAGCACCAGCCAGGTCATCGGGACCCTGAGCGACGCGGGAACCCTGGCCTTCGGCTCCGGGGGGGCGCTCACCCTTTCCACCGGCACAAGCCTCCTGAGCGGCGTGCTCAACGGCTCGGGGACGCTGACGATAGGGTCCGGCGCAACGCTGACCCTTGGCGCCAACTTCAGCGACTCGGGGCTGAACATCGTCCTTGCGGGCGGCACCCTGAAGCTGAACGGCTCGACGAGCACCTTCGGGAGCCTGAGCGTGACGGCGTCCTCGATCATCGACTTCGCCAGCCCGGCGACGTCGGTCGTCACCTTCGGCAGCGTGGGGCTCTCGGGCGGCACGCAGCTGAGCGTCAACAACTGGGCCAACATGGTGGACTACTTCTACAGCAACACGAGCCCCGGGGCGCAGGGCACGACCCCCATTGACCAGATCGTCTTCAGTGGCAACCCGGGCAGCGCCACCCACTGGGACAACTACACCACGGGGCCGGGGCCGGGCAACGAGATCAGCCCGGTGCCGGAGCCGGCGCTCTACGGCGCCTCGGTGGTCGGGCTGTCCCTGGCCGGGATCGCCGCCCTTCGCAGGCGCCGGGAGGGCTGACCGGGTCCCTGAAGGGAGCCACAAAAAAGGGAAGGGCCGTGGGCCCTTCCCTGCGGACCTGTCCTGGGTTAAAACGGCCTCAGGGAACCGTGACGTCCAGCGTGTCGAAGCCGTCTGCGGCGATGCTCAGCTTGTCCCCCGCCGCGAGGCCCCCGATCGCCCAGACCTGCCCCGCGTCGATCTTGTGGGCGGGCAGCGTCTTCGTCTTCGCGTTCGCGTGGAAGGTCACACTCGGGACGATGGTGACGGTCACCGTGAGGGCGTCAGGCGACACATTCTTGAGGTTCAGCGAATAACCCTCGACCCCGTCGGCGGTCGCCTTCTCGAAGGTCGTCGTCACGGGCAGGCTGTGCGCCTTCTCGGCGACCGGCTGCGGGAGGACCGGGTCGGCGGCCCTGGCGGTGGGAATCTGGGCGAGTACGAGCGCAAGGGCGCAGCCAAGCCCCAATGAGGCGAAGCGGATCGGAGATTTTTGTGAGGTGGTCATGGTACGGAGCGTCCTGTCTAACCCCCTGCGGCCGGCGGCACAAGGGGAATACAGCTCGGCTCGCGCTACCCCTCCCCGTGAGATGCGGCGACCTGCTCCCCGGGCCGGCTGATCACCCGGTGCAGGGCGCGGGCGAGATGCTCGAGCGAGGGCGGCTTGTCGATGAAGGTCTCGAGCCCGGCTGCGCGGGCCCTCTGGAGCGTATCCTCGTTCAGGTACCCGGAGAGCAGGATCCAGGGCAGGTTGGCCCGGCGCCTGGAGGCCCGCTGCGCAAGCGTTATGCCGTCGAGCTCCGGCATCGCGAAATCGCAGACCACGGCGGCCACCTCATCCGATCCGGGACCGGTGAAGTAGGCCTCGGCCGCGGACGCGGACAGGAACCCCACGGGCTCGTATCCGAGGCGCCTCACCAGCCCGGTCAAGGTCGCAAGCACGAGCGGATCGTCGTCAACGCACACGACCCGCTGCCCCGTGCCCGGCGGCGGGCCCGCCCCCTGCGCCGCGGCCGGGACCGACGCGGCGCCCGGCGCCGCCGGCAGGTAGACATGGAAGATGCTGCCCTCGCCCGGCGAGGAGTAGACCTTGAGCACGCCCGCGTGCTGCCGGACAATCCCGTGGACCACCGCGAGGCCGAGGCCGGTGCCCTCGTTCGCCCTGCGCGTCGTGTAGAACGGCTCAAAGATCCTCTCGAGCACGGCCGCCGTCATGCCGCAGCCCGTGTCNNACCTCGAAGCGCTCCTCGATCACCTCGATCAGCCCCTCGGGCCGGCCGGCCAGCGCATGGGCCGCGTTCGTGCACAGGTTGAGGATCACCTGGTGAAGCTGGGTGGAGTCCCCCATCACCGCGGGGGGGGACCGCCGGACATGCTGCGACCTCGCCGCGGGCGGGAGCTGGCGGCGGATCTGGCCGAGCACCTCCTGGATGATCGGCCCCGTGTCCACGATCTGGGTCCGCGTCTCGGTCCTGCGCGAAAACGTGAGGATCTGCCGAACAAGCGCCCGGGCCCTGTTGCTCGCCTCCAGCACGGTCTCGAGGTCGGGCCGCGCCATGTGGCCCTCCGGCAGGCTCAGGAGCGCGAGCTCCGTCCCGCCCATGATGGGCGTGAGCATGTTGTTCAGGTCATGGGCGATCCCGCCTGCCAGGCCGCCGATGGCCTCGAGCTTCTGGGCCTGGCGAAGCTCGTTCTCATTGCGCCGCAGCCGCTCCTCCGCCGCCTTCTTCTCGCTCAGGTCCCGCACCAGGTTGAGGAGGTAGTGGCGCCCCCCGAACTCGACGAGCCTCGCGCTCATCTCGACCGGCACGATGACGCCGTCCTTGCGCCGGGCCCGGCCCTCCCGCTGGTTGACGCGCCCGTTCTGGCGCAGCTCGGAGATGAAGGCCGGCCGGTCCTCCGGGTCGGCCCAGAGTCCCATCTCGAGGCCGCTCCGCCCCACGCTCTCCCCGTGCTCGAACCCGTACAGGCGCGTGAACCCCTCGTTCACCTCGACGAAGATCCCGTCGTCGACCTGGCTCAGCAGCGCCGCGTCCGGGAAGAGCCTGAACAGCTGGCGGAACTGGCCGCGGCTCTCCTCGAGGTCGGTCACCAGGAGGTTGAGGCGCTCGTTGCTGAGGGACTCGCGGATCTGGCGCACGATCACGAGCGCAAGCACCGCCACGAGTCCGACCGCCATCTCCTCGGGCAGCTGCTCCGCGCCCGTCAAGAACAGGCCGAAGAGGAGGAGGGTCACCATGCCGAGCACCCAGCTCGAGTTGATGACGAGCAGCAGCACCTCCCGGGATACGAATGGCCGGCTGCCGTCCGCGACCGGCGACTCGCGCCTGCGGCGCAGCTGCTGAAGGGCCGCGACGCCCCAGAGGGCGCTGAAGAAGCCCCAACCCAGGTCGGAGAGGCTTCCGCCCGCCTGGAGATGCGCCTTCACCAGGATGTCCGGCATCGAAAAGTCCGCCATGATCAGGGCGAACAGCCCCCCGATCAGCCAGCCGAACGTGCCCACCCCGACGCCCGAGTGCTCGTGGTTTCGAGCCCTCACGCTGAGCATCCACAGGAGCGCGACGTCGAGGAGCGGGTAGATGAGGGGGTACCCGGTGCCCCAGGCCGGGGCGTGAAGGAATGCGAGCGCGGCCTCGTGGAGCCGGAACTGCCAGCCGACGAGGAGCGTCGCGATAAGGATCCCCGCGGTCTCGATCAGGTTGTTGACGAGCGTCGAGTCCCGCCTGCGCGGGCGCGGGATCCGGGAGAGGGCCGCGAACATCCCGGCATAGGCGGGGCAGAAGAAGAGGTCCTGCAGGCCCGGGTAGTGCTCCGAGTGGAACCCGATCTCCAGGACCATGAAGACCGTGTTCCCCACGAGCCATGACAGGGTCCCCCAGGACAGGACCCTCCAGAAGGGCGCCGGGGCCGCGTTGCCGACCCCCGGCCGCGCCAGCCGGTGCACGAGAAGGACGCATGCGAGCGAGGCCAGGACCTGGCCGGCGTTGATGGCGTAGAGGCGCCCCCAGCCCGGGGGGAAAACGAAGTACGATGCGACCTCGACGGCCGGGCCAACGGCCAGGAGCGCCGCCCACGCGAGGTCGCCCCTGGTCCAGGAGCGGTCCGCGGCCCGGGGCCAGGGCGTACCCGTGCCCATTCCCCCGGCAGGCGCCCGATCAAGTTTCATCCATGTCCCTGATAGTCCCGGGGCGCCCGGGTGACAAGGCTTGCTTCCACCGGAAAGCCCGACGAAGCGAACCGCGCCCGGGATCAGGATCCCCTGACCCTGAGCGCGACCGACTGACCCTCGGAAGACGACGGGCCGACGATGATCTGGTACGTCCCGGGCTCCACCGTGAGCCTCATGTTGATGTCCCAGAGCGCCAGGGCCTCGGCGGCCACGGGGAATGACACCGTCCTGCGCTCGCCGGGCTCAAGGTGGATCCGCATGAAGCCCTTGAGCTCCCTGACGGCCCTCGTGACCGAGCTGACATCCTGGTGCACGTACATCTGGACCACCTCGTCGGCCCCCCGCGCCCCGGTGTTCACAACGTCCACGAGCGCCACGGTCTCGCCGTCCGGCGCGATCTCGGCCTCGCGCAGCCGGGGGCTCTCGTAGCGGAAGGAGGTGTAGCTCAGCCCATGGCCGAACACCCAGAGCGGCTTCGAGCCCGAGAACTGGTAGGGGAAGGGCCCCGCGTAGGGCTTCCGCGAGTAATGTGCGGGGATCTGCCCCGCCGAGGCGGGGAACGAGACGGTGAGCTTGCCCGACGGCGAGACGTCCCCGAAGAGGATCTCGGCCGCGGCGGTCCCCGTCTGCTCCCCCATGTACCAGCCCTCGATGATGGCGGCGGCCCTGCCCTTGAGGAAACCGACCTCGAGCGGCCTGCCGTTGCTCAGGTAGACGACGACCGGCTTGCCGGCCGAGAGCACCTCCTCGGCGAGCAGTCGCTGCGAGCCGCGCAGCTCGAGGGTCGACGCGTCGCCCAGGTGGTCGACGCTCCAGGACTCGCGGCTGATGGCTTCGTTCTCCCCGATCGCAAGGATGACAACGTCGGCCTGCGCCGCGGCGGCCTTCGCCTCCGCGATGAGCTGGGCGTTCTCCGGGTCGGCCGCGATCACGGGCTGCTCGAACTTCCATCCGTGGTAGGCGTTGCCCGTGTCGCTCTTGTCCAGGATGCAGCCCGGGGAGTGGACCACCCTGGCCCCGGCCCCCACCCTTGCGCGGATCCCCTCGAGAAGCGAGACGGCGCGGACCGGCGTGCCCGGGTAGCCGCCCAGGCGGACGACGTCGGCATTGGGCCCAATGACCGCGATCGTCCGGAGGGATCCCGCCGCGAGCGGGAGGACGCCGTTGTTCTCAAGGAGGACGATCGACTTGCGCGCGGCCTCAAGCGCCAGCTCACCCCCGGACTGCGCGTCGACCGCGGCCTTCGCCCGGGCGGCGTCGGCATAGGGACGCTCGAAGAGTCCCAGCCGGAATTTCCATGCGAGGATCGGGGCCACCGAGGCGTCGATCTGCTCCAGCGTCACCTGGCCCTTGGCGAGCGCGTCGCCGAGCCCCAGGTAGGAGACGGCCTGCGGCAGCTCGAGCTGGACGCCCGCCCGAAGCGCAAGCGCCCCGGCGTCGGCGAGGGAGCCCGCGACATGGTGCCCCTCATGGAGCAGCCGCACGGCCTCGTAGTCGGAGACGATCAGCCCCTTGAATCCGAGCTCCCCCCGAAGCACGTCCACGAGGAGCGACCGGCTCGCGTGCACCGGAACGCCGTCGACCTCGTTGTACGAGGGCATCACGGTGGCCGGGTGCGTCGTCTTGATGACATGGGCGAAGGGGACGAAGTCCACCTCGCGCAGGGTGCGGGGGGTGGAGATGCTCGGGCTCCTGTTCAGGCCCCCCTCGGGGCTCCCGTGGCCGATGTAATGCTTCAGCGTCGCGAGCACGTGGTTGTCGTCGACGGAGCCGTCCGCGGAGCCCTGGAGCCCCCTGACCATGGCCTCCCCCAGCCGCGCGTTCAGGTAGGGATCCTCGCCCATGGTCTCGTCGAACCGCCCCCAGCGGGCGTCCCTTGCGACATCGATCACGGGCGTGAGCGCGTGCTGTGCCCCGCGGCTGCGCATCTGCCCCGCGACGACGACGAAGATCCGTTCCGCAAGGACGGGGTCCCAGGAGCACGCGAGGCCGATCGGGCACGGAAAACTCGAGGCGCCCGGCTTGACGAGCCCGTGGCAGCCCTCGTCGTGGAACATCGCGGGGATGCCCAGCCGGGTCTCCTCGACGAGGAACCTCTGCATCCGGTTGCGGAATCCCACGTCGTCGTCGACGGCGAGGGTCTGCGTGGGCCCGATCGAGCCCGTCCCGTTTGCCAGGAGCTTCCTGAGGAACGCCGGCTCGTCCTGTCCGCTCGCCTTTATGTCCTCGAGCTGGACCCATACGCCCGTGATCTGGCCGATCTTCTCCTCGAGGGTCATCCTCGCCATGAGGTCCGCAACGCGGGCGTCGACGGGGACGGAAGGATCCCTGTAGGGGGCGCTGGAGAAGTCCGCGGAGGGGGGGCGTGCCATGCGTGAAACGGTTGCAAATGCCGTGGCAAGGGCAAGGGGAATGAGTCGGATGCCCCCAACCCGCCGCCGCCCGTCCCCCGAGGGGATCAGTTCGTGTCGGTGAAGAAGTCGTCGTGCTTGCCGCCGGCGCCGTTGGCGGCCAGGGCGCGCCCGATGACAGGCTTGATCGGCGACATTCCCCGCGGCGCCTTCTGGATCGGCGCGGACTCGGGCGCCTGCGCCCTTGCGGCCGTCCGGGCCTCGCCGGCGGGTGCGCCGGTCGAGCCGCCCACGAGAGCCTGGAGCTGGGCCACGGATGCGCGCAGGGAGTGCGCCTGCGCGTTCAACTCCTCGGCCGCCGCGGCCGTCTCCTCGGCCCCCGATGCGTTGGACTGCGTGATCTTGTCCATCTGCGAGACCGCGGTGTTCACCTGGCCCACGCCCTGGCTCTGCTCGTTGGACGCGGTCGCGACCTCGGCTGCGAGCTTCGTCACCTTGCCCACGATCTCGCTGTTCTGCGTGATCAGCTTCGATACCTCGGCGTAGAGCCTGAGCGTGTCGCTGGTCTTGCCGGATGAGCGCTCGATGAGCTGCTGGGTCTCCTTCGCGGCGTGCGCGCTGCGCTGGGCGAGGTTGCGCACCTCGTCGGCGACGACGGCGAAGCCCATCCCGGCCTCGCCCGCCCGGGCCGCCTCGACGGCGGCGTTGAGGGCGAGGATGTTCGTCTGGAATGCGATCTCATCGATCGTCTTCACGATCTTTGCGGTTTCCTGGCTCGCCTGGCTCGCCTCGGTCACGGTCTTCTCCATCGAGGCCATGCGGTCGTTGATCTGGGCGAGGTTCGCGGCCGCCTCCTGCGTCATGAGGCTGTTCACCTGCCCGGACGCCTCGGCGTTGCGCTGGGCCATGCTGGACATCTCCTCGAGCGAGGCGCTGGTCTCCTCTAGCGAGGCGGCCTGCTCGCTGGCACCCTCGGCGAGGGACTGGCTGGCCTCGGAGACCTGGTTTGCGGCCGCGGAGACGCTGTCGGCGGCGGCGCGGAGCTCGGCGGCGATCGAACGGAAGGGCTTCGGCATGCTCCGCATGAAGGCGATCAGGGCGGCGAGGGTCACCACGGCGGCGCCGACTCCCACGACGACTATCTCGTTCCTCGTCCTGCGAACGAGCCCCGAGATGGCGGCCGCGTTCTCCTGGGAGCGGGCCTCGGCGGAGGCCTGGATGTCGGATACGATCACATCGATGGCGTTCGTGGCCGCGCGGTCGATGCCCTTGACCGACTTGTCGACCAGCTTGCCGCTCTCGCTGTTCGCGCCGTCAAAGGCCTTGAGCGCCGCGCGGTACTTGCCGCCTAGGGCCTCGTGCTCCTGGAGGGCGCCGTCGACCTTCTCCGTCTGGAGGCCGAGCTGCTGCATCACGCCCGAAAGCGCGTGGAGGTTGTCCTGGGTCACCTTCTCCTCGTCATCGAAGGCCTTGCGGTACTTGGCGTAGCTCTCGGGATCGTTCCCGCGCAGGAGGGTGTCCTTCCATTCCTGCACCTGCTTCTTGAAGCTGACCTGGCCGCTGCGGGCGAGGTCGACCGACCGCACGAGGAGCCGGCCCTCGGCCTGCTGCTGCTGTGCGAGGCCCGAGAGGTGCGAGACGCTGATCCACCCGAGCGAGCCCAGGACCACGAGGCCCGCGCAGACGACAAGCGATACGAGCGTGAACTTTGTGCGGAGATTGATGACGTTGTCGGATTTCGAGGACATGGTTGGGGCGGTGGCTACGTATTTTTAGGTAGTCGTAGTTCGGCACCCACGCCGAAAAATTCAGCGGAATGTGTGAAACATCTCCTATCGTAACAATGCGCCCCTCCCTTGAGGCGTTTCAATTGCCTGCACGGGACAAATATGCGCGTCATCGCCATCCATTGACCCCAGGGGCCGAAGCCTCCCCCTATCGCCGCCAGCCCCCCTCCGAAGCGGCCCGCTCTATATAGAGCGGATGAGGGGGCCGGGGGGTCAGCCGACCGCGGACCGCACGAGCGCGAATTTCTCCAGGGCGCTCGAGGAGGCTCCCTCGAGCCGCCCCTCCTCCAGACCGGCGGCATCGAGCTTTTCCGGGGAGGCGGCCAGGTAGGGCTGCTCGCCGGGAAGCCCGTGGCCAAGGCGGTCGGCGATGCCTGCGGCAAGGTTGAGGAGGTTCGCAAGCGGGGAGGAGGACTTCTCCGGGACGTAATGCTGGCCTATCGCCGCGGACATGGCCGCCGGGAACCGCCATTCGGCGAGGATGAACTCCGCCGCCTCGCAGGCGGTTAGGCCGACCCGCGCGCTCTCCCACTCGGCGAGGGCGCCGCCCGACGCGGGATCAAACGAGTCCCTGGCCGGGAAGTCGCGCATGAGGCCGTCGAGGGCCACCTTCCCGGTCGAGCGAAGCAGTCCCGAGGCATAGGCCTCCTCGGGATCGAGGCCGGCCGCCTTCGCGAGCTCCTCCATGACCAGCGCGGTCAGGAGCGCGTTTTCCCTGAGGCCCGGGCCCGGGATTCGGTACATCCTCAGGTCCTGGCTTGCCATCTGGGCCACCGCGGCGATCCCCGCAATCCGGTAGATCTCGCCGAAGCCGACCCGGGCCAGCGCCTGCTCAAGGGAGGAATAGGGGGATCCATTCGAGTAGAAGGCGCTGTTCGCGATGCGCAGGATCCGGGCGGTGAGGGCGGCGTCGCACCGAAGGAGCGCCGTGACATCGGCCAAGTCCAGGCCCGGCTCGAGCCTGAGCTTACCCAGCTCGGCAACGATCTGCGGCGCTGCGGGAAGCGTCTTCACGACATGCAGCAGGATCTCGCGCGGAAAATGTGTGGTCATGGCCTGGGACAACAATCGGCGCAGGGCAGCCGGGGATTAGGGGAATCGCGGCTCCCGGCCATTCCCCGGCGCATGTCCTGCGCAAGATGCTGTCTGGACGCGGCATGTGGGCCGTCCCCAATGTTACGGTCGTGTGAATTCCCACGCTGTCCCCTCCTCCCGCCGGGCTTGAACTTGCGCGGGGGTCCCACCGCAGCTAGCTTGGGCCCCAGCGATGTCCTCCTCCAAGCCCACCTCTCCAAAAGACCCTGATGAGCAATTCATTAAGCGGGTCCACAGGGAGCTCATCGACGACTACGACGAGGAACTCGAGATGGAGCGCGAGG
>PLXR01000074.1 GCA_003151495.1 Opitutaceae bacterium | reverse complement strand
CGGGACCGTGGACAACGCCGGCGGCACGATAAGCCCCGGCGCCGGCTCATATGTATCGGTCAATGGCACGACGATAAACGGCGGCACGGTTTCCGTCCCCGCCGCGGGCACCCTCGACCTGAACGGGGGGGTGACCTTGACGGCCGGACCCCTATCGGTGGCGTCCGGCGGACTCGCCCAGGTCGCCGCGTCGAGCAGCAACACCCTCGGGGGCACGGTCAACACGGCCGCGGGCGGCACGGTGCAGGTGGGCAACAACGGATCGCTGATCCTCCTGTCGACGGGCACCTTCAACAATGCCGGCACGATCGTCCTCGGCTCGACGGGCAACAACACGAACCTGATCATGAACGGGGGCACCGTGACGCTCTCCGGGGGCGGCGTCCTCTCGTTTTCAAATTTCACGAGCAACCGGATTTACGGCGTCCTGGGGACGGAGACGTTCGTCAACGCCAACAATACGATCCAGGGCTCCGGGCAAATAGGGGCGGGCCAGCTGGCGAGCTTCACGAACCAGGGGACCGTGGATTCCAACATGTCGGCCGGGATCACGATCAACCCGAGCGGCACCACCACCAACACCGGCCTCATGGAGGCGACCGCCGGTTCGACGCTCACCTTCAACAGCGGGACCGTGGACAACGCCGGCGGCGCGATAAGCCCCGGCGCCGGCTCATATGTATCGGTCAATGGCACGACGATAAACGGCGGCACGGTTTCCGTCCCCGCCGCGGGCACCCTCGACCTGAACGGGGGGGTGACCCTGACGGGCGGCCCCCTATCGGTGGCGTCCGGCGGACTCGCCCAGGTCGCCGCGTCGAGCAGCAACACCCTCGGGGGCACGGTCAACACAGCCCCGGGCGGCACGGTGCAGGTGGGCAACAACGGATCGCTTGTCCTCCTGTCGACGGGCACATTCAACAATGCCGGCACGATCGTCCTCGGCTCGACGGGCAACAACACGAACCTGATCATGAACGGGGGCACCGTGACGCTCTCCGGGGGCGGCGTCCTCTCGATGTCAAACTTCGCGAACAACCGGATCTACGGCGTCCTGGGGACGGAGACGTTCGTCAACGCCAACAATACGATCCAGGGCTCCGGGCAAATCGGGGCCGGCCAGCTGGCCAACTTCACGAACCAGGGGACCGTTGACTCAAACCTGTCGGCAGGGATCACGATCAACCCGGGCGGCACCACCGCCAACACGGGCCTCATGGAAGCGACCGCCGGTTCGACGCTCACCTTCAACAGCGGGACCGTGGACAACGCCGGCGGCACGATCAGCGCGGCGAGCGCCTCGACCGTGGCCCTGAACGGTGTCACGATAAATGGCGGGACATTCTCGACCTCGGGCACGGGCGTCATCGAGAACGTCTCGGGCTCCGCGCTTAACGGGGTCACGTTGTCGGCAGGGTCGGCGATCGAGGTCCCGAACAACACAGTCCTCGACATGTCGGGCACCTTCATAAACCTCGGGGTCGTCACCCTCGGCTCGACCGGAGGCAACACCAGCCTGCTGGCAACGTCCGCCCTCACCCTCACGGGCGGCGGCGAGATCGCGATGACGGACAGCCCGAACAACAGTATCTACGGGAGCAGCGGTTCCACGACGATCGACAATGCCGGGGGGGTCATCGCCGGGGCCGGGCAGCTCGGCCTCGGCCAGCTCACCTTCACCAACTCCGGGACGGTGATCGCCAACGGATCAAATCCGCTGGTCATCAACCTCTTCAACCCGTTCACGAACCAGGGCAGCCTGATGGCGACCGGCACGGGGGGCATCCTGTACACCAGCGGAAACCTGACGAACAACGGGACAGTCACGGTCGCCAGCGGGAGCAGCCTGGGGGTCAGCGGCGGCCTGTACATCCAGACGGGGGGCGTGACCACGCTCGCCTCCGGCTCGCTCAGCGCCGCCGGGGTGTCCATCCAGGGCGGGTCGCTTCTCGGCTCGGGCACCCTCTCCTCCAGCGTCTCAAACGGCGCATTCCTGCACCCGTCCCAGCTGCTGGTGGTCACCGGCAGCCTGACCCTCGCCACGACCTCGGTGATGGAGTTCGACATCGGGGGCGCCGCGCCGGGCACGGGCTACGACACCCTGTCCGCGTCGAGCGTCTCCCTGGGCGGCTCGCTGGACCTGGTCTTCGCCAACGGGTACCAGGCCCTGATCACGCCCTCGGACACCTTCACCCTGATCACGGCCCCCGGCGGGATCTCCGGGCAGTTCACGGGTCTCCCCAGCGGCTCCAACCTCGCGACCCTGGACGGATTCGGGCAGTTCCAGGTGGACTACCTGGCGACGAGCGTCGTGCTTTCCAATTTCCAGCCGGTGCCCGAGCCCCCGACCCTGGAGCTCCTCGCGGGTGGCGCTCTCGCGCTCGCGGGGGCGCTCGGGCTCCGGCGCCGCCGGCCCTAGCGCTCGAGCCTGCGCCTTCGCCAGTGGCTGGGCGCCATGCCGAACTCGGCCTTGAACGCCGACGAGAGGTGGTAGGCCGAGCTGAACCCGAGCCTCTCGGCGATCTGCTTCAGGGATTCATCGCTCGCCCCGAGCAGGCGCTGCGCCCGCTGCATGCGCATCCGGAGCAGGTACTGCCTCGGCGGCATTCCCGTGCGGGCCCTGAACTCCCTCCGGAAATGGGAGTACGCGACCCCGAGCGAGCGGGCTAGCCCCGGCATCGAGACGGGAGCGCCGCCCGCGTCCTCCATGGCCCGCCTCGCCTGCTCCACGGCCGCGACGACCGAGCGGGGAGGGTGGCGGCCGTGCCGGGAGGCGTGCAGGAGCGCTAGCATCCCGAGCGCGTGGGCGGCGAGCTCGGGCGCGTCCGCCGCGCCCGGGGCGGACACCATGCCGTGGATGGAGGCGATCCGCGCCTCAAACTCGAGCCGGCGCTCCACCCTTGCCACGGGGCTGTCGGGACTGAAGACCCCCTCCCTCAGCATCTGCTCGAGAATGGCCCCGCCGATCTCAACCCACTGTTCAACCCAGCCGGCCTCCCCGCGGGGGCGGTAGCGGTGCCAGGTTCCCGGAAAGAGGAGGAGGGCGGTTCCCGCGCCGACGGGGATGCGGCCGGTCGCCCGGGTCTCGAACTCGCCGGCGCCCTCGGCGACATACACGACCTGGAACGCCCCCAGGACCCTGCCGTTCTCCCACGTGAACGTGTGATCAAGGGGATGGCCGGGCGGGGGATATGGCCTCCGGGGCAGGGCGGTGAACCGGCCCCCGCCGGTGACGATCGCGCCCCAGCAGTCCTGTCCGGGAGTTGCGACCAGGTACCGGAAGAAGTCGGGGGGCGGGCGCACGGCAGGCTCAAAATATGTATGCTAATGGTCAGATTGTCGATTCCCAAGCCCGCGGCCATGAGCTACGATTCCCCAACCCCAAGAACCCAGGGTCGGTCAATATTTGTATTGTCCCTTCCCGCATCCCCTTGCCCACCATGCCCGCCTACCGCCACGTCAACTACGCCTGGGACGACGCCAAGGCAGCGCCGCTCGATCCCGTGAGCCTTCTCGTCTACCGGTCCAACCTGCTGGGCAGCGACCAGCGCGTCACCAACACCGGGGGCGGCAACACCTCGTCCAAGGTCCCCGGGCGGGACCCGCTCACCGGGCAGCAGGTGGAGACCCTCTGGGTCAAGGGCTCCGGGGGAGACCTCAGGACCAGCACGCGCGAGAACTTCGCGTCGCTCTACCAGGACAGGCTCCTCGGCCTCCAGGAGGTCTACGCCGCCCGGGGCGACAAGGGCCTCAAGTCCCCCGCGGAGGACGACATGGTCGGCATGCTCCCGCACACGACCTTCAACCTGAACCCCCGCGCAGCGTCGATCGACACGCCCCTGCACTCCTTCCTGCCCGGCCGGCACGTCGACCACATGCACCCGAACGCGGTGATCGCCGTCGCGGCGACCGCGGACTGCGAGCGCCTCACCCGCGAGATCTTCGCCGGGCAGATGGCCTATGTCCCGTGGATGCGCCCGGGCTTCGAGCTCGGACTGGCGATGCAGCGGATAGCCCGGGAAAACCCGGCCCTTCGGGCGATCATGATGGGGCAGCACGGGTTCATCTCTTGGGCCGAGGACCAGAAGGCGTGCTACACGGCGACGCTCGACTTCATCGAGCGCGCGGCGGCCTTCATCGAGGAGAGGTACCAGCTCAAGGGGGGCGACGCGGCCGCCTTCGGCGGACAGAAGCACCCCTCGCTTGACCCCGCGCAGCGCCGGTCGGTGCTCGCGGGCCTCCTTCCCTGGCTGCGGGGCCAGGTCTCGAGGGAGAGGCGGCTCATCGGCACGGTGCAGGACGACGCGGGAATTCTCCGCTTCGTCAATTCCCGGGACGCCGGCCGCCTCGCCGAGCTCGGGACCAGCTGCCCCGACCACTTCCTCCGGACAAAGATCAAGCCGCTCTACGTGGACTGGCGCCCCGACCCGGGAGACGCGGCGGGCCTCAGGGCCGCGCTCGCGGCCGGCCTCGAGGCCTACCGGAAGGACTATGCGGCCTACTATGCCCGGTGCAGGCGCCCCGACTCCCCGGCCATGCGAGACCCCAACCCGACCGTCGTGCTCATCCCCGGGCTCGGCATGGTGGCGTGGGGCAAGGACAAGTCCGAGAGCCGCGTCACCGCGGAGTTCTACACCTGCGCCGTCGAGGTCATGCGCGGCGCCGAGGCCATCGACCGCTACATCGCGCTCCCGCAGCAGGAGGCCTTCGATATCGAGTACTGGCGGCTCGAGGAGGCAAAGCTCAGGCGGATGCCCGCCGAGCGCGAGCTTGCCCGCCAGGTCGCCGTCGTGATCGGCGCGGGATCCGGGATCGGCCGGGAGACGGCGCTGCGCCTGGCACGCGAGGGGGCGCACCTCGCCTGCGTCGACCGGGACGAGGCATCGGCCAGGGCCGTCGCCGAGGAAATCACCGCCAGGCAGGGCCAGGGGATCGGGGTCGCGGGATCGGGGATATCCTGCTGCGGGCCCGCGATCGGGCTTGCCGCGGACGTCACCGACCGGGCGAGCATCCGCCGGATGCTCGACGACGTGGCCCTGGCCTACGGAGGGTTCGACCACATCTGCGTGACCGCGGGAATCTTCGTGCCGGCCGACACGGCCGGCCGCATCCCGGACGACAAGTGGGCGCTCACCTATGCGGTCAACGTGACGGGCAGCTACCTGGTGGGCGACGAGGCATCCCGGTCGTGGAGGGACCAGGGCCTCGCGGGAAGCCTGGTCCTCACGACCTCCGCCAATGCGGCCGTCGCGAAGAAGGGCTCCCTGGCCTACGACACCTCCAAGGCCGCCGCCGGCCACCTGGTCCGCGAGCTCGCGATCGAGCTCGCCCCGCTCGTCCGCGTGAACGGCGTGGCCCCGGCCACCGTCGTCCAGGGATCCGCCATGTTTCCCCGGGAGCGCGTCGTGGGCTCCCTCGCGAAGTACGGGATCGCCTACAAGGAAGACGAGCCGACGGAGGCGCTCGTCGGGAAGCTCGCGCGCTTCTATGCCGACCGGACGCTCACGAAGGCGCCCATCACGCCCGCCGACCAGGCGGAGGCCTACTTCCTCCTCGTCTCGGGGCGCCTGTCGAAGACCACCGGGCAGGTCATCCCGGTGGACGGCGGCCTCCACGAGGCGTTCCTGCGCTGACAATGAGGACCGTGCACTGCGCGGCAGTCGACCTCGGCGCGACCAGCGGGCGCGTCATCGTGGGCGCCTGGGCGCGTTCCCGGCTGACCACGACGGAGGTCCATCGCTTCCCCAACCAGTTCCGGCCGCTGGGCGGCCACGACTACTGGGACCTGCCGACCCTCTGGGGGGAGGTGTGCACGGGACTCCGCAAGGCGCGCCGGATGTTCCCGGGACTGGCCTCCGTCGGCGTGGACACCTGGGCGGTCGACTACGCCCTGGTGGATGCCCGGGGGCGCCTCGTCCACCCGGTCCACGCCTACCGCGACGCCCGGACGAGGGACCTCTCGGCGGCGCTCGCCCGCCGGGGGATGGGCCAGGTCTACGCCCTCACGGGGATCCCGAACTACCCCTACAACACGAGCCTCCAGCTCCAGGAGACCCTGCGCGCCTGCCCGGAGGTTTCCGACGTTGCCGCAAGGTGCCTGTTCATCCCCGACTACCTCAATTTCCTCCTCTCGGGCCGCATGGAGAACGAGCTCTCCGTGTGCAGCCACTCGCAGCTGATCGACGTCCACGGCCTCGACTGGTCGGCCCAAGCGCTCGCCTTCTTCGGCATCCCCCGGAACTGGTTCAGCAGGCCCGCCCTCTCTCCGATGAAGCTCGGCCCCGTGCGGGGAGTGCCCGGCCTGGAGGGGCTCCAGTCCATCCTTGTTCCGGGGCACGACACCGCGTGCGCCTTCACGGCGATGCCCGCCCGGGCGGACGGCTCGGACCTCTACCTGAGCTCCGGGACCTGGTCGCTCCTCGGCTTTGAAAGCCCCGTGCCCGTCGTGGGCCCGGGGGCCCTCGAGGCCCGCGTCTCCAACGAGCGCATGGGCGACGGGCGCTACAGGCCGCTCAAGAGCTGCCTGGGGCTCTGGCTCCTGGAACAGACCCTCCCTTCGTTCGCCTCGAGGCCGAGGACGGCCGCCGCGTGGAGGACGCTGGTCTCCTCGGCGGCCCGCGCCCCGAGGCCCCGGTTGCTCCTCGACGTGACGGATCCCTCGCTCTTCAACCCGCCCGGCATGCGCGCGGCCATCGATGCCCAGCTCAGGCGCAATTCCGGGAAGCCGCCCCGGGACCTCGCCGGCTACGTGCGCCTAATCTGCGACTCGCTCGGCCGGGGTCACGCCGACGCCGTCCGCGCGTTCGAGGGGCTCACGGGCCGCCGCTTCGGGCGCATCCTGATGGTCGGCGGGGGCTCAAGGAACCGCCTCCTGTGCCAGGCGACGGCCGACGCCTCGGGCCTACCGGTGGTGTCCCTGTCCCTCGAGGGCGCGGCCGTCGGGAACATCGCAAGCCAGCTCATGGCCCTGGGGGCCGTGCGCGACCTCCCCACCTTCCGGCGCCACCTCGCGTCCGGCCTCCGATCCACGAACTACCAACCCCGCCCCTAGCGATGCCCACACCCAAGCAGATCTCCGCCGCCTACCGGCTCGCCCGGCAGGCCTACCGCGCCCACGGCGTCGACACCGAGTCTGCCCTGAAGAGGGCCCGCTCGATCCCCGTCTCGCTCCATTGCTGGCAGGCCGACGATGTGCGGGGTCTCGAGACCCCGAGGGACGGCCTCGACTCCGGCGGCATCATGGCGACCGGAAGCTACCCCGGCCGGGCCCGCAGCGGCGACGAGATGCGGGCGGACCTGGACCTCGTCCTTCGGCTCCTCCCCGGCAGGCAGCGCCTTAACCTCCACGCCTTCTACGCCGAGACAGGCGGCAGGGCCGTGGACCGCGACCGCATCCTGCCGGAGCATTTTTCCCGGTGGCTTGCCTGGGCGAGGAGGCGCAGGATCGGCCTCGACTTCAACCCCACCTACTTCGCGCACCCGATGGCCGCATCGGGGTTCACGCTGTCGCACCCCGACCGGGCCGTCAGGAAGTTTTGGATCGCGCACGGGCGCGCGTCGCGCCGCATCGCCCAGCACTTCGCCACGGAGCTGGGCAAGCCCTCGGTCATAAACCACTGGGTGCCCGACGGGGCGAAGGACGCCCCCGCCGACCGCTGGGCGCCCCGCAGGCGGCTCAGGGAGTCCTACGACGCAATCTTTGCGGACAAGGCCGTCAACCCCCGCCTCTGCATCGACGCCGTCGAGGGGAAGCTCTTCGGCCTGGGCAGCGAGGACTACGTCGTCGGCTCGCAGGAATTCTACTGCGCCTACGCCCAGGACCGCGGCCTCGTGCCCTGCCTCGACCTCGGCCACTACCACCCGACCGAGTCGGTCGCCGACAAGGTGTCCGCGCTCATGATGTTCCATCCCCGCATCCTCCTGCACACGAGCAGGCCCGTCCGGTGGGACAGCGACCACGTGGTCATCCTGGACGACGCCGTGCGGGCGCTCTTCCTGGAGATCGCCCGGGGCGACGCATGGGACCGCGTCTTTGTCGCCCTGGACTTCTTTGACGCCTCGATCAACCGGATCGCTGCCTATGTGATCGGGGCCCGCGCCACCCGCCAGGCGATCCTCCTCGGGATGCTCGACCCCACGGCGCGCCTGCGCGCGGCCGAGGATGCTGGCCGCGGCCACGAGCGCCTCGCCCTCATGGAGCAGGCGAAGGCGCTTCCCTGGGGCGCGGTGTGGGACGAGCTCTGCGCCCGCGACGGCGTGCCGGCGGGCGCGGACTGGCTCCGGGAGGTCTCGCGGCACGAGCGCACCGTCCTCTCGGGGCGCCCCTAGGAAGAAGGGCGCTTGACTCGCGATGTTCACGCTTTCCATCTCCCCAAGTCCGAAACCCCCTGAAGCGTAGGCCCGCCCCACGAGGCCCCGCCCATCCCCATGACCCCAAACCCCTTCCTCGGCGTAGTCTTCCACTGGCTGGGCGGCCTCGCCTCGGGCTCGTTCTACGTGCCGTACAAGGGCGTCCGAAAGTGGTCATGGGAGACGTACTGGCTCGTCGGGGGCTTCTTCTCCTGGATCATCTGCCCCTGGACAATCGCCTCGCTCCTCACCCATGACCTCATGGGCGTCCTCGGCCACCAGTCCGCCGGGACGCTGTGGTGGACCTACTTCTTCGGCGCCCTCTGGGGGTTCGGCGGCCTCACCTTCGGGCTGACCATGCGCTACCTCGGCATGTCCCTGGGCATGGGCGTCGCCCTCGGCTACTGCGCCGCCTTCGGCACCCTGCTGCCGCCCCTCTTCAAGTCCCTGGTCCCTTCCGTCCCCGTCCCCGAGACCCTCGGCCAGATCGCCTCGACCCTGCCCGGCCAGATCACCCTGGCCGGCGTCGGCGTGTGCCTCGCCGGGATCGCCGTCGCCGCGTACGCGGGCCTCACCAAGGAGCGCGAGATGCCCGCCGAGGAGAAGCGGAAAACGATCGCGGAATTCAATTTCTCGAAGGGCGTCATCGTCGCCACGTTCTCCGGCATCATGAGCGCCTGCTTCGCCTTTGGGCTGACCGCGGGAAACCCGATAGGCCGAGCCTCGCTTGCGGCGGGCACGGACGTCATCTGGACCGGGCTGCCGAAGCTCGTGGTCGTCCTCCTGGGAGGGTTCACCACCAACTTCGTCTGGTGCGCGATCCTCAACATTCGGAACCGGACCGGTTACCAGTACCTGGCCTCCCACGTGCGCCCGGAACACGCAGCCCTCGCGGTGCAAGGGGAGGCGCAAGGGGCCGGGGAGGCGGCCCTCGCCGTGCCCTTCATCCGGAACTATCTGTTCTCGGCGCTCGCCGGCACCACCTGGTATTTCCAGTTCTTCTTCTACACGATGGGGGAGACACAGATGGGGAAATTCAGCTTTGCCTCGTGGACCCTCCACATGGCGAGCATCATAATCTTCTCCACGATGTGGGGATGGATACTGCACGAGTGGAAGGGCTCCAGCAGGAAAGCGCACCTCCTGATTGCCGGCGGCATCGGGACCCTGATCCTATCGACGATCGTGATAGGATTCGGAACGTACCTGAAGGTGGCCGGCGCCTCGCGTTGAACCTACTGCAGTGCGGCATAAGAACGGCGAACCAAGGTGCGTCGGGAAAGGGCGAACTCGATTTGAACAACCTCCCAGTCGGTTCTCGCGCGAACCCGGCTTTGAAAATATTTCTCGTTGGACATGACTGATTGGCACTACAACAGAGAGTGGGCTTCGCTAAATATCTAGACAACAAAGCCAACCAATTCGGGTTAACTCGCTGACGGCGGTATAACCACATGGAAACCTTCAGTATCTGTTTTGATCCAAGTGAACTTCGGGTAACCGAATTTCATTCGGAGAATTGTGAATTTGATTAAGTCGCTATAGGCGGTATAAACAACGTTCGGCAAATTCAGTCCCGTACCACACATTATGAGATCCGCTTTAGTCATACTGATCCTCTTTATGCTGGTCGGAATCGGGTTATCGTTATGGGGGATTTCGGGAGTCTCGTCCGCGTATGCGGACCTTCGTGAGGGACACCAAGTTACCCAGGAAGGTGTGATGGCGAGGGACTGGGATCGTGCGAATCGGGGTGTCGGCACCCTTTTCGTCGCGATCAAGAGCCTTGGCATTTCAGAGACTATCGAGAACCTGGGATTGATCCTGACTGCGGCGTCGGCGGTTGCCTCTCTTCTGCTCTACAGGCGAATTGCGAGAGGGTGCCTCGTCCAGAGCACCAACACCTAACTCTGATGCCGAACCAATCGTCGGAACCGACTCCTGCGTCAGGCACGTCTCCTGCGGGGCAGGAGCCGCGCCTTCCTTAGAGCGGTTCACCTCAACGTTAGCCCGCAATGAAAAGTAACGTCGAACGCCTTTCGAGTTGGTATGCATCGCAGTGCGACGGCAAATGGGAGCACGGCAACGGTTTCGATATTGGCACGCTAGACAATCCCGGCGTTAGTTTGGACGTGGACCTTCGCGGTACATCCTTGGAATCCGTGCCGTTTACTGAGCAGAATCAATTCCCTGGCATTAAAGACAAATGGCTCCTCTGCCGCAGGACGGACGATAGGTTTGAAGGCCGCGGTGCCCCAAGCAGACTCGAGGACATTCTTAACTACTTTTTGGACTGGGCAGAAGCACATGGATAAGCGGGCTAACCAATCGTCGCAACCGACACCTGCCTCCGTCACGTCCCCTGCGGTGCAGGGTCCGCGCCGTCGTTGGTGCGGCTGACCTCAACGTTCGGCTTACGCTATGAAATGGATTGTCCGTCTATTGGTTGTGATTGGTCTTCTCGATCTAATCGGCAGCGGCGAAGTGTTTATTCAACTCGGCTCAAATGACGGCCTTAAACATGTTGGGCCGCTCACGGGCGTGCTGTTTTTCATTTTCGCGTCATTCGCCTTCGTCGGTGCATACGGCTGCGCAAAGCAAAGGAAGTATGGATGGATATCAGTGGTAAGCCTATTATCACTGACTTTGATTGCTGATGTCGGAAATCAGCTTTATCTGGGTCTTGGATTTAGATTTCCGTTGGTTCATTATCTTTGGATCGCTATCCGAGCAGCGTTTTGGGCATGGCTGATTTTCTTGTGGTTTGCGCAGCTGCGACATTTTGAACCAAGTCGTGGAAGAATGGATTCATCGTCGGCGTGTTTCCAAGGACCTGACTCAAAGAGGACATTTGTCTACGTTATCATTTGGTGTGCGTTCGCGATTTGTTGTGTCCCCTTCCTTGTTCGCGCATTGGCTAAAATGGTTGGATTATTTTGGATGTTTAGACACGCATCTCCTGGGGGACCATAAAGCATTAATGAAACCATGAGCAGCTTTTCGCCGAACCAATCGTCGGAACCGACCCTTTCCTCGGTCACGCCTCCTGCGGAGCAGGAGTCGCGCCCTCGTTAGGGCGGTTCACCTCTACGTTAGCCATTGCGCGCTTCGATCATATTTCTCTTTGCTGTAGTCGCCCACGCGCAGGGATACTTCCCAACTGGGGTATTCTCGGCACGGACGGATACCGATAGGCGGGCGGCATCCGCTTATTCATCGGTGCTCACGGACCTTGGGGAACAACCTCTATTCGAGCTTTCGCCACCGGAAGGAGTGGAGTGTTATCGGTTCACCTGGATTCGAGCATTTGCTCCACCTGTTGTACTTCGATTGATTGTTTTGAAAGGTGGTGACGGTACTTTGGTGATCAAAGTCGGTGAGTTACCCAGAGTTCCTGGCGGTGCCGATAAGTCGGTAAAGCTGATTCGAGATGAGAAAAAATCTTTGGACCAACGAACGGTAGGGAGTTTTCGAAGTTACATTGACCTATCGGAATTGTACACGATTCCCGTCTATGATGATAGAATGGGACTAGATGGCTCGATCTGGCTTTTTGAAGCGGTTTCCTACGGGAAGTATCACGTTATCTCGCGTTGGCTACCCAAAGACGGGCCGCTTCGGGAGGCCGGCATCCGACTTATTTATCTAGCAATTGGCGGGCCCCTTGTGCCCATCTATTGAAGATGGCTAACCAATCGTCGGAACCGACCCTTACCTCGGTCACGCCTCCTGCGGTGCAGGAGTCGCGCCTTCGTTAGGGCGGTTCACCTCAACGTTCGGCGACCCATGCGCGACTTTCTCATTTACCGGGCGTTACCGTTTGTCGGCTTCGTCGCCGTCAATTTATCCGCGGTATACTGCCTCGTCACCGGAAAGATGATCGGAAGATTTGGCACGATTGTCGAAGGGAGACACTCCGGTCCCATTTTGTATTGGATCTACATGTCCTTCCTTCTCGCAGGTACATTGATTCTCAATGTCTCAGTCGCGAAAATGATCATCTCGGACAATCCTCGGAAACGTTCGCCGAACCAATCGTCGGAACCGACTCCTGCGTCAGGCACGTCTCCTGCGGTGCAGGAGCCGCGCCATCCTTAGAGCGGTTCACCTCAACGTTCGGCACTTCGAGCCATGAAGATATGGGTCAAAATTCTAATCTCGGTCGTCCCGGGATTGTTGTTTGCGCTTCTATGCAGCGCTTCGGAAAGTAAGCTTAAGTCGACATTTGGGTGGGTTGCATGGCAGCCGCATGAGGTTTTTCTTCGGCGTTACAACTGTGCTTATTTTGGCCTGCTGTTTGGGGGCGTTGTGATCGCGACAGCAATCCGTTTCACTACCAGCGACGCGCAGGTGGGGCGTGGTTGGATTTCGCTCCTGGCCCTCGCCTATTTGACCACTCTCCTTGTCACTGGCGTCATGACGGCATGCACGATGATAATTGCCCGAGGTATCCATTGAATTACGTGCCGAACCAATCGTCGGAACCGACCCTTTCCTCGGTCACGCCTCCTGCGGGGCAGGAGTCGCGCCCTCGTTAGTGCGGTTCACCTCAACGTTCGGCATGACACATGACAAAGAATTGCCCAGTTTGCGGAAGGGCATTCGGATTAATTGACCGGTTTGCGAATGCAGAGATGTGTCCGACTTGCTTTCAAGCTCGGAAGAGCGCGGTCCCTGCTTGGAAGCAAGAGTTGACGGTAGATCCCACTCAACAAACGACCTCGTTTGAGTGGAATCAAAACTCGTATAAGTTCGCCGTCGCGGATTGTCGGCGGAACTGGAACCGTTGGCTATTCTGGGCTTTGCTATTCGTGGGGGCCGAGGCGCTTCTGATCGTGATGTTTCCTTTTAATCCGGGAAATCATCACGCCGACCTGCGACTGTTCTTTCCGGGCATCTTTTTTGGGGCATTCGCATTCCAATTCCTGATGGCACTTTTCATGTGGCCGATTCAAGTGGGAGATGGAGAAATCGTACTCGGCAATAGGGGATCAAAAGGAGCGAGGCATTATCGGTTAACAAAGATATCCTCCGTGAGCATACGGCATTCAGATGCACTTGGTTCTATGCTCGTAGTGTTAAAGTCGGGAAAAGAGATAGAAATATTCTTTGGACGCGAGCGTTTGCTGCTACCGGGACTTAAGAAATATTTCGAATCGGCTGGGATTTCGGTGCGCGAAGCTTCTTTATAGTGACAAGCAAAAATCTCGTGCCGAACCAATCGTCGGAACCGACNNCGTTAGGGCGGTTCACCTCAACGTTAGCCACCATTGCAGATGAGCCGCTCACTTCGATTTACCGCTAAGGATGTTGGGGCGTGCGAGCAGAATGGCGCGTTCGTAGTCGGCTTCGCTCGGGCTCGTAGCGACGAATCGAGCGATGAGGCATTGATTTTGCAACGGGCCGCTGACGATTCGGAAGATTCCGGTATTTACGTGGAGGTACCGATACAACGCTACGTTTGCTACGACGGCGTTAAGGATGCGGTATTAGGACGCACTTCACTTTCCGTGACATTTTATCCTGACGCGGCCGCCGAGTTGGGGGATATTGGCGCCATGCAAATCTCGTTCGCGAGTTCCGATTCCGAGTTTGCGAATCTCGCGGAAACGCTTCGGCGAATTTTCCGTGGCCATGAATCGTTCACGATCGATGTGGCTAACCAATCGTCGGAACCGACTCTTTCGTCAGGCACGTCCCCTGCGGGGCAGGAGCCGCGCCTTCCTTAGAGCGGTTC
>PLXR01000082.1 GCA_003151495.1 Opitutaceae bacterium | reverse complement strand
TTCACCTTCGGCTACAGCCAGAAGATCTCGTTCATCAGGGGCCAGCTCCCCGCCGGCGGGCCCTTCGACCTGTGCCGCCGCCCGACCGGGGGCGGCCTCGTCGACCACCGCGACGACTGGACCTACTCGCTGGTGATCCCCCGGGGGCATCCGCTCGAGGAGGCGCGCGCCACGCAGAGCTACCGCGCGATCCACGAGGCTCTCGCGGGAGCGCTCGCCGCGGCGGGGGTCCCCGTGGCGCTCAAGCCCGTGGCCGACGCGGCGCCGGCCGGCGAGCCGGGCGGCCCCGCCGGCGTCTGCTTCGAGCGCGCGGAGATCTTCGACGTCGTGCACTCCGGCAGCGGTGCGAAGATCGCCGGCGGCGCCCAGAAGCGCAACAAGCGCGGGCTCCTCTTCCAGGGATCGGTGTGGAGGCCCGCGGCGGGCGGCGGCCCTGTCGACTGGGACGCATTCGCGGGCGACTTCGCTGGCCGGCTCGCCGCGGCGCTGGGGGCGTCCGCCGAGGCGACTCCCTGGCCGGAATTCAGCGACGAGGAGGTCGACGGGCTGGCCGAGCGGTATTCCTCGCCCGAGTGGATGGAGTTCCGCTGAGGGGAGCGGCCCCTCCGCCGTTCGGCGCTTGAGTCCGCGCCGGGGCGCGGGTTGGTTGGTTCCCCATGGCTCGGCATTCGGACACCATCGCGGCGCTCGCGACACCCGCGGGAACGTCCGCCCTGGCGGTGCTCCGTATCAGCGGTCCTGATACCCATAGGCTCGCGGGGGAGATGCTGGGATCGGCCCCCCCACCCCGCTCCGCCACGCACGGGGACTACAGGGATGTCGGCGGGGCGGTCGTGGACGACGTCGTTGCGACTCTCTACCTCGGGCCGAACTCCTACACCGGCGAGGACTCGCTGGAGATCTCCTGCCATGGGAACCCCCTCGTCGCGCGGAAGATCCTCGCCGACCTGCTGGCCCGCGGATGCCGGCCGGCCGGGCCCGGCGAGTTCACGCAGCGCGCGTTCCTGAACGGCAGGATGGACCTGAGCCAGGCCGAGGCCGTGATGGACGTGATAAGCGCGAGGAGCGACCGGGCGCTCGAGGCCGCGCGGCAGGTCCTGCGGGGGGCGCTCGGGCGCCACATGGCGGCGCTTGTGGACGGCGTGGTCGGCGCCCTCTCGACCGTGGAGGCCTACATCGATTTCCCGGACGAGGACCTCCCGCCGGAGGACCGCGCCCGGCTGGCTCGGCTCGTGGACGGTATCCTTAAGGGGGCGGAGCAGCTCCTGGCCACCGAACGCACCGGCGCACTTCTGCGCGAGGGGATCACGACCGTGATCCTCGGCGAGCCCAATGCCGGCAAGAGCTCCCTCCTGAACCGTATCGTGGGAAGCGAACGGGCCATCGTGAGCCCCGAGCCGGGCACGACAAGGGACTTCATCGAGGAGCGTGCCAGCGTGGGACCCCATGGCCTGCGCCTCGTGGACACGGCGGGCCTGAACCCGGGGGCCTCGGGGCTGGAGAAGCTCGGGGTCTCGAAGACGCTCGAGCGCGCCGGGATCGCCGACCTCTTCATCCTGGTGCTGGACGCGACGCGCCCCACCCCGCCGCTCCCGGCGGAGGTCGTCGCCCGTATCAACTCGTCGAATACGCTCGTCGCGCTGAACAAGGCGGATCTCCTGCCCGCGGGCGGCGTGCCGATGGCGAAGCCGCCCGCGGGCCTTTCCGCCATGGAGGTGTCGGCGCTGAGCGGCGCGGGCTTTGACGCACTGCTCGCGGAGCTCGAGCGCCTGGCCGGGGGAATCCAGACGACCGTTGGCGAGGAGCGGATCGCGATCAACGTGCGCCACGCCCACTACCTTTCGGAGGCCCGGGCATGCCTGGCAGCGGCGGCGGAGAAGATAGGGACCGCGGGGCCCGCCGAGCTTGTGGCGAGCGATCTCCGGGGCGCGCTGGACGCGTTCGGGGAGATCTCCGGGAAGGTGGACAACGAGCGCATGCTCGATCAATTGTTCGCCTCGTTCTGCATCGGAAAATGACGGGGCGCTGCGGGGTTTGCGCGGGGCCCCTGCCCTGCCGCGTGGGACAGTAAGATCATAAGACGTTGTACACCAACATAAAGCAATTTGACGTGATCGTCTGCGGCGCCGGGCATGCAGGCGTCGAGGCGGCGCTGGCATCCGCGCGCGCCGGGGCCTCCACCCTGCTCCTCTCGGGCAACATCGACACCATCGCCCAGATGAGCTGCAACCCCGCGATCGGCGGCCAGGCAAAAGGCCAGATCGTCCGGGAGATCGACGCATTGGGTGGCGAGATGGCGATCAACACCGACGTCACGGGGATCCAGTTTCGGCTGCTGAACGAATCCAAGGGCCCGGCCGTGCAGTCCCCCCGGGCCCAGTGCGACAAGAAGGCCTACCAGTTCCGCCTCAAGCACACCCTGGAGTTGCAGACGAACCTCACCCTCTTCCAGGCCACGGTCACCGGCCTGGTCTTCCGCGATGGCGCGGTCGTCGGCTGCCAGACCAACTTGGACATCGAGTTCGGCGGGCGCTGCGTCGTGGTGACGACCGGAACCTTCCTGCGCGGCCTGATGCATATCGGCCAGAACAAGAATGAAGGCGGGCGCCTCGGGGATTTCAGTTCCAAGACCCTGTCCGCCAGCCTGATGGAATTCGGAATCGAGCTCCGGCGCCTTAAGACCGGAACGCCGCCGCGGATTCTCGGCCGGAGCATCGACTTCGGCAAGACGAAGGAGCAAAAAGGCGACCCCGAGCCCACGCTCTTTGCCTTCCACGACACCCGGGACCCGGAGGATTTGTTCCACGTGGAACAATCCGGGGAAAGGCGCATCGGATGGACCCCGGGGACGGAGCAGGTCTCGTGCTGGATGACCCATACGACCGAGGCGACGGCTCAGATCGTGAGGTCCAATCTCCACAAGTCCGCTATGTACAGCGGGGAGATCCAAGGCGTGGGTCCCCGGTATTGTCCGAGCATCGAGGACAAGTTTGTCCGGTTCGCGGACAAGCCCCGGCATCTGCTGTTCCTGGAGCCTGAGGGAAGGACGACGAACGAGTATTACGTCAACGGGCTCTCAACGTCGCTCCCGTTCGAGGTCCAGCTCGACATGGTCCACAGCATCCCCGGTCTCGAGCGAGCCGAGCTCCTGCGGCCTGCCTATGCTGTGGAGTACGATTTCGCGCCGCCCACGCAGCTTTTCCCGTCCCTCGAATCCAAGCTCGTCGAGAACCTTTTCCTAGCGGGCCAGATCAACGGCACCTCCGGATATGAGGAGGCGGCGGGGCAGGGACTCGTCGCCGGGGTCAACGCGGCGAACAAGGCTAGGGGAGCGGCCCCGCTCATCCTTGGCCGGCACGAGTCCTATATCGGCGTTCTTATCGACGACCTTGTGACAAAGGGAACAGACGAGCCGTACCGGATGTTCACGAGCAGGGCGGAGCATCGGCTGCTCCTGAACCACGGAAGCGCCGAGCTTAGGCTGGCGCATCACGCGGAAAAACATAAGCTCATAAGCAACAGTCGCTTGGAACGAATTCGCGACAAGGCGTCCCGGATTGATGAGTGGGTACGTTTTTTCGAAGCAAATCGTTACCAGGGAATCAGTTGGGCCAGCCACGTGCGCAAGTCGGGGCAGGGGAGCCCCCTCCCGGACGACTTTGCCGCCGAGTCCCCCCAGGTGCGCCATGAAGTGCTGTACCGCATTGCTTATCAAGGGTATCTGGAGCGCGAACTCAGGCAGGTCGAGCGCATGAAGCATGTGGAAAAGATCCGCATCCCCGCTGCGCTCGACTACCTTTCGATCCCGGGCCTCCGGAAGGAGAGTGCTATGAAACTCTCTCATATCAAGCCGCTTACGCTGGGGCAGGCGAGCCGGATGAGCGGGGTGAACCCGACCGACATCAGCCTGCTCATGGTGGCGATCGGCGCCGGGAGGGAAGGGGACCCGCCTGCTTGAGGCCGAACCGGCATGCGGAGCAGCTGGCTCTCGTCGGGGACCGGCGGGCCGCGTTGCGGCACGTGCTCGCAGGCATCGTCCCGCCAGGCACGCCATTCGTGTGGGAGATAGGAAGCGGGCACGGCCATTTCCTGGCGGCGTACGCGAAGGCGCATCCGGACCGCCTGTGCGTCGGCATCGACATCTCCTCGGACCGCGTCGCCCGCGCCGACCGGAAGCGGGAGCGGGCGGGGCTCGGGAACCTGCACTTCATCCTGGCCGACGCCGACGACTTCCTTGCCTCGATGCCCGCGGATTCCCTCTTCACCACGGTCTTCATCCTCTTTCCCGACCCCTGGCCGAAGCGGCGCCACCACAAGAACCGGGTCGTGAGGCCGGAGTTCCTCTCCGCGGCGGCGGCGCGGTCCGAGAAGGGCGCCGGGCTCTACTTCCGGACGGACTACGAGCCGTATTTCAGGAAGGCGGAGGCCATTGTGCGCGGGCATCCCGACTGGGAGGGGCAGGGGGCCCCGTCATGGCCCTTCGAGGAGGCGAGCGTCTTCCAAAAGCGCGCGCAGCGGCATTTTTCCCTCGAGGCGAGGCGGCGTTAGGATAAAAAATCGTCATGAGGCGGAACGTGGCGATCCTGGTATTCGACGACGTCGAGGTGCTCGACTTCGCCGGGCCCTTCGAGGTGTTCGCGGTCGCGGACGAGCTGGCCTCGCACGCGGTGTTCAACGTGTTCACGGTGGCGCCCCGCCCCGGCGTGGTGCGGGCGAAGAACGGGCTCAGGATCGTGCCCGACTATGCGGTCGAGGCCTGCCCGCCCGTCCACGTGCTGGTGGTCCCGGGGGGCTCCGGGACGCGGCCCCTCCTCGGCAATCCTGTAATCATGGAATGGATACGCACGAGGTCGCGCGACGCCGAGGCGACGATGAGCGTGTGCACGGGGGCGCTCCTCCTTGCGAGGGCGGGGATCCTCGACGGGCTCCGCGCCACCACCCACCACGAGAACATAGGGGAGCTCCGGGCGCTCGCGCCGCGGGCGACGGTCGATCCCGGCGCGCTCTTCCACGACAACGGCGCCGTCCTCACCTCCGCGGGGATCTCGGCGGGAATCGACTGCTCCCTCCACCTGGTGGGGCGGATGCTCGGGGCGGGGGCCGCGGCTGCGGCTGCAAACTACATGGAGTATGGGCCCGGGCGCTGACCCGGGCCGCGAGGCCCGGGGCCTGGGGCTGGGCCTCCTCGGGGTCCTCGGATTCAGCCTGACGCTGCCCATGACGCGCAGGGCGGTGTCCGAGCTCGACCCGATATTCGTCGGCCTCGGGCGCTCGATGATCTCGGCGGCGCTCGGGACCCTTGTCCTCCTGTGGAGGCGCGACCCCTTCCCGGGCAGGGCCTACGTGCCGAGGCTCCTCGTTGTCGCCCTCGGGGTCGTCGTCGGGTTCCCCCTGTTCTCGACGCTTGCCCTGCGGCACGTCCCCGCGGTCCACGGGGCCGTTGTCATAGGGATCCTTCCGCTGGGGACCGCACTTTTTGCGACCCTCCGGGCGCACGAGAGGCCCTCGGCCGGATTCTGGGCGGCCTCGCTGGCCGGGACGGCCACGATCGCCGCGTTCGTGCTGAGGGAGAGCGGCCTCCGGCCGACCTCGGCCGACCTGCTGCTCCTCGCCGCAGTGGCGACCTGCTCCCTGGGCTACGCCGAGGGGGGCCGGCTCTCCCGCGAGCTCGGGGGCCTACGCGTGATCTCCTGGGCGCTCGTCCTTTCCTCGCCCTTCCTCGCCATCCCCGTTGCGCTCTCGGCGTGGAACCACCCGCCCCACGCCTCGGCCGGGGCCTGGGCGGCGTTGGCGTACATGGGCATCGTCAGCATGTACCTGGCATTCTGGGCCTGGTACGAGGGGCTGGCCCAGGGGGGAGTCGCCCGGGTGAGCCAGATGCAGCTCCTCCAGCCCTTCCTGACACTCGCAGCATCCTGGCTGATCCTCGGGGAGCGCATCTCGGGCTGGACCCTCGCGGCGGCGCTGATCGTGGTTGCCACGGTGGCCATTGGCCGACGCGCTCCCATAAGGCGCCACCCATGAATCCCCGCCCCAAGCCCTCCCGGATGGCCTTCATCCTGGCCTTCGCGGCCATCTACCTGATCTGGGGGAGCACCTACCTCGGCATCCGGGTCGCCGTGAGGACCATGCCCCCCTTCCTCATGGCAGGGACGAGGTTCGCCGTGGCGGGCACGATCATCTTCGCCTACCTGAAGCTAAGGGGCGCCGCCTGGCCCACCGCGAGGGAATGGCGGGACCAGACGATCATAGGCACCTTCCTGCTCCTGGGCGGCAATGCGCTCGTCTCGTGGTCCGAGAAGACCGTCCCCTCCGGCATCACCTCCCTGATCCTCGGCTCCTCCCCCCTGGTGATGGTGCTCCTTGACTGGATCCGGCCCGGCGGACGGAGGCCGACCCTCGGCCTTGTCATCGGCGTGGCCGTGGGGATCGCCGGGGTGGCCCTGCTGCTGGGCCCGGACTCGATCCCCGTGGCGTCCCGGCCCCCGGCGCTGGGGGTAACCGCGCTTTTCCTTTCAAGCGTCAGCTGGTGGACCGGGTCGTTCTACAGCAAGCACATCACCTCCCGGACGCCGCTCATGATGGCGTCCTCGATGCAGATGCTGGGCGGCTGCGTGTCCATGTTGCTGACCGGCTTGCTGTTGGGGGAGGGGAGGGTGCTCCACCTCGCGGCGATCACCCCGAGTTCCTGGGTGGCATTCGCCTACCTGGTCGGAGCGGGCGCCATCGTGGCCTACCCGGTCTATGTGTGGCTCCTTGAGCACAGCACGCCCGCCCTGGTCTCGACCTATGCCTACGTGAACCCGGTCGTGGCCATCATCCTCGGGTGGGCGATCCTCGATGAACCCCTCAACCTGCGCATCCTCTTGGCGGCCATGGTCATCATAGGGGCGGTGGCCATCATCTCCCTCGGCCGGGCGCGCGCCGTGGAGCAGCCGTAATGGCTCCATAACGCGCGGTCCTAGCGCCGTTTTTTAGGTTTCGGTTGTTGACCAAGCAAGGGCCCATTGCCTACGACTAATCGTTTCAGGATCCTCCAGCCGCCTTCCCGAACCATGTCCCGAGTCACCAAGCTCGCCCTCATCCTCGCGTCACTTACGACCGGGGTTTCGGCGTACGCGGGCGGGGTGGAGACGGCGGCCCAGCCCCTGTTCCGGATCGGCGCCCTCCCGGTCACCAACAGCATGGTCACAAGCTGGGTCGTCGCCCTGATCCTGATCGTCGTGATCCGGCTGGCGGTCCGGCGCCCGAAGCTCATCCCCGGGCGCGGCCAGGCGATCGTGGAGACGCTTCTCCAGAGCATCTATGACCTTACGTCGCCGATCGTCGGCCCGAAGGTGGCGAAGCCGACGTTCCCCCTCCTCATCTGCCTGTTCACGTTCATCCTGATCCAGAACTGGAGCGGGCTGTTCCCGGGTGTCGGCACGATCTACATGATCGACCACAAGTCGGGGGAATGGATGGAGCTGATCCGGCCCGCGAACGCGGACCTGAACGGCACGCTCGCCCTCTCCGTGGTCGCGATCGCGTGCTGGTTCTACTTCATCATGAGGTACGCCGGCCCCGCGCTCGTCCTCAAGGACATCTTCGGCAACAAGGCGGACAAGAACGAGGTCCCCGCGGTCATCTACTACCCCCTGTTCGTCGTGTTCTTCCTGATCGGGATAATCGAGATCGTCTCCATCGCCTTCCGGCCGATCTCGCTGTCGCTGCGGCTTTTCGGCAACGTCTTCGGCGGCGAGAGCCTGATGCACGCGATGAGCGGCATGCAGAAATGGGGCCTCCCGGCCCCGTTCTACATCCTCGAGCTCCTGATCGGCTTCGTGCAGGCCTTCGTGTTCACGCTCCTGGTGAGCGTCTACATCGGGCTCATCTGCAACCACGGGGACGACCACGACGAAGCGCACAAGGAGGCCCCCCACTAGAACCCTTTGCCGCCGGGACCGTGCCAAGCGCGCGGACGGCGGCGATCCACCAAAAAAAAGAAAGAACACATCCCAATGACCCACATCATCGCTGAAATGACAGGAAGCATCCAGGGCGGCCTCGGCTGCCTTGGCGCGGCAATAGGCGTAGGCCTGGTCGGCTTCAAGGCCGCCGAGGCGGTCGGCCGCAACCCGGGCGCCTCCACGAAGATCCTGGTCCAGGCCGTCATCGGCATGGCCCTTGCCGAGGCTGTCGCGTTCTACGCGCTCTTCATCAAGTAAGGAAACCCCAAGCCCCCGCGCCGGCGCACCCCGCCGGCGCGGTCCCCTTAATCACCCGACGCCATGCTCACCCACCTGCTCCTCCTGGCCGAGACCGCCGCACCTGAGGTTGCCCCGGCCGCCACCGGCATCAGCAAGATCACGCAGGACTTCGGCATCAGCTGGCCCTTCGTCCTCGCGCAGGTCCTCAATTTCTCGATCGTCGCGTTCCTGCTCTGGAGGTTCGCCTTCAAGCCGGTCCTCGCGACGCTCGACGAGCGCCAGAGGAAGATCGCCGACGGTCTCAGGTACACCGAGGAGATGAAGGCCAAGCTCGAGGCGGTGCAGCAGGAGAGCGTCGCCGCCGCGAAGCGTTCGCAGGCGGAGGCATCCAAGGTCATCGACGAGGCCCGCAAGTCGGCGAAGGAGTTCCTCGACAAGCAGTCGCAGGAGGCCGCCGCCAAGGCCGGCGAGATCCTCGCGAAGGCCCAGCAGGTGATCGAGCTCGAGAAGAAGAAGATGCTCGCCGAGGCCCGGACCGAGATCGCCCGCCTCGTCATCGAGACGACCCAGCGCGTGCTGGCCCGGGAGCTCTCCGAGGCAGACCGCAGCCGCTACAACGAGTCCGCCTCGCGCGAGCTCACCAACATCTGACCCGGACCGGACGCAGCGCATGGCCTCCCACGCAAAAGTCGCCCAGCAGGCCGCCCGCCAGCTCTTTAGCCTGAGCGTGGTCGACGGGGCCGTATCGGCCGACCGCGTGAGCGGGGTCCTGGAGTACGTCGAGAAGCACAAGTTGGCCAACCCCGTCATGGTGCTGAAGGCCTACCAGCGGCTCGTCGCCAACGAGCTCGCGAAGGGGGTCGCCATCGTCGAGCACGCCGGCGCGGTCAACGAGGCGACTCTGGCCGCGATCGCCGCGGCGATGACCCGGAAATATGGCCGGCCGGTCACCGCCACCGCGAGGCCGAGCGCCGCGCTCCTCGCCGGAATCCGCGTGCGCGTGGCCGACGACATCTACGAGTCCTCGATCGCCGGGCAGCTGGCCGCGCTGGCCGCCTCGGTCTGACCCGGGCCCCGACACCTTCACAACAAAACCCGTCTCCCAACTCCCCCTCACCGCTCCATGAGCACCGTCCTCGAACAAATCGAACAGCAGATCGCCAAGCTCTCAAGCAAGGCGGTCAAGAAGAACACCGGGAACATCCGCACGGTCGCCGACGGCGTCGCCAAGATCGACGGCCTCTCGGACGTGATGTACAACGAGATGGTGCAGTTCCCCGGCGGGGCCATCGGCATCGCGCTCAACCTCGAGGAGGACGAGGTGGGCTGCGTCATCCTGGGAGACGTCTCGCAGCTGAAGGAGGGCGACGAGGTCACGACCACGGGCAAGCTCCTCTCGGTGCCGGTCGGCAGGGCGCTCCTCGGCCGCACGGTCGACGCCCTCGGGAGGCCCGTCGACGGCAAGGGCCCGATCGACTCCAAGGAGACCTACCCGGTCGAGAAGATCGCACCCGGCATCATCGTCCGCAAGTCGGTCTCGCAGCCCCTCTTCACGGGCATCATGGCGATCGACTCGATGATCCCGATCGGNNATCAACAAGGTCGGCCTCGCCTCGGGCGACAAGAATTTCCGGCCGGTCTACTCGATCTACGTCGCCATCGGCCAGAAGAACTCGAACGTCGTCCGCACGCTCTCGGCCCTCGAGGCCGCCGGGGCGCTCGAGTTCACGGTCATTGTCGCGGCCCCCGCCGGCGACAACCCCGCCAACCAGTACCTGGCCCCGTACTCCGGGGCGGCGATCGGCGAGTGGTTCATGGAGAACGGAATGGACGCGCTGATCGTCTATGACGACCTCTCCAAGCACGCCGTCGCCTACCGCCAGATCTCTCTCATCCTCAAGCGCCCCTCGGGCCGCGAGGCGTACCCGGGCGACGTGTTCTA
>PLXR01000136.1 GCA_003151495.1 Opitutaceae bacterium | reverse complement strand
TGGACACTTCCGGGAGAATGAGGTTCGCGGACCTCCGATCCGTATTCGCAGCTCTTCCGGGAGGGTCGACGTCGATGGCGGAGAACGCTGCCGGCGAGGTGGGCGCCGAGGTTGCGGCGGAGATCGCCGGGCGGCTCCGGGCGCTCAACTGGTCGCCCTCGGAGCTCAGCCGACAGCAGGAGACCGGTATCGCCCTTTCCCGCTAGCTCGCCCGACGCCGCCGAGCTGAACGCTTGCCAATGGGCTCCAGCGGTGCTTAAGGTTGCGGGGTGGAATTCAGCTTCAGGCTCAGACTAGTTCTTGGTGGGGGCGTCCGTATAGGGTGCGACTTGCCTGAGCTGCTCCTTACCGACGGATCAGACGAGATCGTCAAGCTCGTCGGCAACCGCGCAGTAGGGGGCCCTCAATCCAAGATCGTGGACAGCGAGCTCCTGTCCCTCTACGGTCACGGTTATCAATCGTCGGAGCAAGCACAGGAAGCCGGAACCGAGTGGACCGGGTATCTCCAAGCTGGGTTCGCACGGCTTAGCATCGGCGCCGACTTCGGAAGGCGTTCTCCGCCAATGGGCAGGTTCACACCCTATGGACTGAATACGTTATCTCCACAGATGGGTGGGCGGGTGCTCAACGATGTCCATGGGTTGATGGTGTTCGAAAGCCTGCCACCGCCTGCTGGGTTCGTATCGATGTCCGTGGGTCGGGCCGTCAACAACGCACGGTCGGCCGATGGTCTCAGGACAGCAGTTGCCCATGCTCGCAACGAAAGGTACGATCCGGACGCCCGAGAGAGACTGGCTTTCGACCTCTATGGCGCTTCGTTCTTCGAGTTCTCCCCGGACGCCCGGTACATGATGCTCATGATGGCTATCGAGACACTGGCAACCCAACAGGCTCGCTCACGTGAATGCGAGGCTCACGTGGAGGACCTCATCGAAGCTACGCGCGCGTCTCGCCTGGAACCGAAGGAGATCGCGTCGATGTTGGGCTCACTTGAACACATGAAGCACGAGTCGATTATTGGCGCAGGAAAGCGCCTAGCATGCGAGCGGCTAGCCGGCAGGAGCTACGACGGCACGCCAGCGGATCAGTTCTTTGCTAAAGCATATGAGTTGCGAAGTACGCTCGCCCACGGCGCACTCGACAGGCCGACGTACGACGAGGTCGAACGGCGGGCGCACGAGCTTCGGGTATTCGTGGGCGATTTGCTCAGCGGCCCGTTGCTATACGCGTGAGCCCAAGTGTGGCGTGAAGATGCACCAAACTGGGACGATCGTGGAGCACCACAGAGGGGCGCCCGTTACCGCCGGGTCCGCCCGGTACGACGTACAAGCGCGTTGAGCCCGGTAATCCGGGGAGCGCCTGCGACCGCTAGTTTGCGGCTCGTGACACCTTCCTTAGCACTCGGCCTAGACTTCGGGTGGCTCACATGACGACCCTGTCCAGCCCTGGACGGACCCCTCCTCGCACCGTCCTACGTCAGCTTCGTCGGGAAGTTGCCTTCGGGTGCCCGGTTGACGGATGTGGCAACCCATACCTAACCTGGCACCACTTCGACCCACCTTGGCGCGTCGAGCACCACCACCGGCCCGAAGGCATGATCGCGCTGTGCCGCGAGCATGCGGATCAGGCTGATTCCGGTGCCTTCAGGGATGAGCAGCTTCGGACGCTGAAGGCGGGTGGCGCGCGGAGGGACGCTGTTCGCGGTCGGTTCAACTGGATGCGCCAAGAGGTGCTCGTTCGTGCGGGCGGGAACTTCTACTACCGCACGCCCGTGATCTTCGAGCTTGGAGCTATGCCGTGTGTCTGGCTCAGTTGGGACGATGAGAACAACCTACTGCTGAACTTCCGGATGCCCACGCTATCGGGTAGGCCGCGGGCGAGCATCGAGGAGAACTTCTGGACGCTTCCCGCCGACGTCGATGAGATGATATGCCCACCAAGCGGTCGCCTCGTCGAGGTGATGTACAGGAACGGCGACCGGTTCAGGGCCGAGTTCCTCCAAGTGTCGAACGCCGCGGGACTTGCCGCGCGGTATCCGCGCGGCGGTGTCAGCAGTTGGGCTTCCAAGCTTGAATTCCCGTTAACTCTGGCTGAGGTATGGGAGACTGCTGCAGGCACAACGCTTGAGTTTGGGCCGAACTCCTCGCGGATAGGCGGCATAGTCATGCAGGAGAACTTCGCCTCTGACTGCGGCGTGGGTATCCATGTCGGGATACCTGATGAACAGTTGCGCCGCCTCTTTCCCTCTGACCTGACCCCCCGGGACAGATCCACGTGATATGGGGGCTCCACCAAGGCCAGCCTGGCCAGGAGGAGCCTTGAAGGGCAGGAAGCACACGCTGGAGTAGATCGTCCGGAAGCTGCGGGAGCATTGTGAAGGGGCACGAAACTGTCAAGATCAGCGGCCATGGCTGACGCTGCCCTCGCCTATGCCATCACCCGCGCCCGCACCCGCAACGGGCTTACCCAGGCCGAGCTGGCCGAGGAGCTGGGCGTCTCCCGCAGCCTCGTCACCGCCTGGGAGACCGGACGGTCCGAGCCGAGCGAGGAGCTGCTGGCCGGAATGAAGGCCGTCCTCGGTCGCATCCGCCGTGACTACGGCCGGGAAGGCGGGGGCGGCCACCCGCCGGAACCCACGTCCGAGTCACGCCGGCGTGGCCGCTCACCGAAGGCCGCCAACACCCCCCAGCCAGAACGAACCACCACGCCTGCCATTACCAACGGGGGCCGGTCAAGCCGGATGGACCTTCCAGTGACCATCACACCAGAGGAGGGATCGGAGGGTGCTCCTCCGACGACCCGTAACGGAGGCGCCGGCAGGATCACCGACTCTGGCACCGACATCTACGACATCGCCGCCCACCTATGGGACGCCGCCGACGAGCTGCGCGCCAACTCCCACCTCAAGGCGGCGGAGTACAGCATCCCGGTCCTCGGCCTGATCTTCCTCAGGTTCGCCGATAACCGCTTCGCCGAGGCCCACGCGGTCTTGGCTCTCAAGGCGACCGAGCGCAACCCTCTCACCAAGGAGAAATACCAGGGACAAGGCGTCCTTTACCTTCCCGATGACGCGCGGTTCGACCGGCTGCTCCATCTCCCCGGCGGTGAGAACCGCGGGAGGGCCGTCAATGACGCCATGGCGGCCATCGAGGAGGACAACCCCCAGCTCCGCGGTGTGCTGCCCCGGACCTATCAGGAGCTGAGCGACGACACCCTCGACCGTCTCCTGCGTTCGGTCAACTCCATGCTCACCAACATCCCCGGCGACGCCTTCGGCAAGGTGTACGAATACTTCCTTGGCAAGTTCGCCATCGCCGAGGGCGCCAAGGGTGGGGAGTACTTCACGCCGACCCCCATCGTCCGGCTGATCGTAGAGATCATCGAGCCCTTCACCGGCCGCATCCTCGACCCCGCTTGCGGCTCTGGCGGCATGTTCGTCCAGAGCGCCCGCTTCGTCGACCAACACCGCAACGGCAAGATCGGGCGCCTGTCCATCCATGGGCAAGAGAAGACTGGCGAGACCGTGAAGCTGGCCAAGATGAACCTTGCGGTTCATGGTCTCGAGGGTGACGTCCGCCAGTCGAACACCTACTACGAGGATCCCTTTGACTGCGTCGGGAAGTTCGACTACGTGATGGCCAATCCGCCCTTCAACGTCGACAAGATCGACAAGGGCAAGCTCGAGGGTGATCGCCGCTTCCCCTTCGGCCTGCCCCGTGCCGACAACGGCAACTACATCTGGATCCAGGCTTTCTACTCGGCGTTGAACGAACGAGGGCGCGCCGGATTCGTCATGGCCAACTCGGCGGCTGACGCCGGCGGATCCGAGCTGGAGATTCGGCGCAAGCTGATCGCGGAGCGCTGCGTTGACGTCGTTGTCGCCGTTGGAACGAACTTCTTCTACACCGTGACGCTGCCGGTGACACTCTGGTTTCTAGATCGGGGTAAGAGCGGGACCGAACGCGAGGACAAGGTGCTCTTCATCGACGCGCGCAAGGTCTTCCGGCAGATCGACCGGGCGCACCGTGAGTGGACTCCAGACCAGATCGAGTTCTTGGCTAACATCGCACGGCTATGCCGCGGCGAGGCTGTGGCCGCGCGCGAAGGGTCGGAGGCGTTGATGGGCCAGCATTTCCCGGACGGTGTGTATCGGGATGTTCCTGGGTTGTGCGCGGTGGCCTCGATGGGGCAGATCGAGAAGCAGGGCTGGAGCCTCAATCCCGGCCGCTACGTCGGCGTGGCGACTGGGGAGGATGACGGTCTTGATTTCAAGGTGCGGCTGCGGGAGCTCAATGATGAGTTGACGCGGCTCAATGCGCAGGCGGCCGTGCTGCAGGAGCGCATTGCGGGCAATGCGGCGGAGTTGCTGGGATGACGGCGCTGGTGGATGCGGCAGCTTGGAAAGTCGTCCGTCTCGGAGATGTGGTCACTCTGCAAAGAGGCTTCGATCTGCCCAATTCGGAACGGCTAGCCGGAACGGTACCCGTCGTTTCATCATCGGGCGTAACTGGCACACACTCACTGGCGAAGGTGAACGCTCCCGCGGTGGTCACCGGGCGATACGGCACGCTTGGTGAGGTGTTCTACCTCACGGAGGCCTGCTGGCCTCTCAACACGACTCTGTTCGTACGCGACTTCCACGGAAACGATCCCCGCTTTTGCCACTATTTCTTACAGGCTCAGAACTTGGGTGTTCACGACGGCGGCGCAGCTGTGCCCGGCATCAACAGAAACGTCGTCCACGAGCTGCCTGTCCGGGTGCCTCCGCTGGCCACCCAGCGCAAGATCGCGGCCATCCTCTCCGCGTACGACGACCTTATTGAGAACAACAGCCGCCGGATTAGGATCCTGGAGGAGATGGCCGAGCGGATCTACCACGAGTGGTTCCTCAACTTCCGCTACCCCGGGTACGAGGGCGTGCCGCTGGTCGATTCGGAGCTGGGGTCGATCCCGGTGGGCTGGCGTGTCAGCCCCCTTAGAGTGCTATGCGAGTACGTCGCCGATGGCGATTGGATCGAGTCAAAGGACCAGGGCGGTGATGACTATCGTCTTCTTCAAGTTGCGAATATTGGTGTGGGTTGCTTCCGCGAAACCGGCACGTACCGCTTTATCGGTGCAGAGACCTTTGATCGGCTGCGTTGTACTGAGGTATGCGTTGGAGACGTCCTGGTGTCGCGCATGCCTGACCCTGTCGGGCGGGCGTGGTTCGTTGATCGTCTAGGTGAGCGCGCTATCACTGCGGTTGACGTCGCAATTGCGCGGCCGCGAGCTGTCTCCGGAAGATTCCTGGCCTTCACCCTAAATAGCGCAACCTTGTTGAGATACGCAGCCCAGCGTGCCAGTGGGACCACTCGCGCACGGATCACACGCAAGGACCTGGAGAGATTCCCCGTATTGGTGGCTGACCCGTCTGTGCAGGCGCGTTTCACCGAGGTCTTGGAAAGGCTGGGGGAGCTGACGACTACGATGAGGGTACAGACGGTGCGCCTTACGGCGGGCCGCGACCTCCTGGTGCCGCGCCTCATCTCAGGGGCGGTGGACGTCGAGGATCTAGACATCCCCACCGGTGAGGCTGCCTCGTGAAGGTTCGCAGCCGGCCATTCGGGGAGGATGAGTCCGTGGAGCAGCCGACCATTCTGCTGTTCAGGAGCCTCGGCTGGGATTACTGCAGCGCCTGGACGGAGGCGCTCGGCGCCGAGGGAACTCTCGGCCGTACCACCAAGAGCGAGGTCGTCCTAGTCCGCGATCTGCGAGCTGCCCTCGAGCGGCTCAACCCGCATCTGCCGGCGGAGGCTATCGACCAGGCAGTCACCGAGATCACCCGTGACCGCGGCGCCCTGCACCACGCGCGCGCCAACCGCGAGGTCTACGAGCTAATTCGCGACCGCGTGCCCGTGAGCATCCGCAAGCCCGACGGCAGCCGCGAGGTGGAGCGGGTCACCGTAATCGACTGGGACGACCCGGGCAACAACGACTTCCGGGTCGTCTCCCAGATGTGGGTTCACTCCGACCTCTATCAGCGCCGGCCGGACCTCATCGGGTTTGTGAACGGCATCCCGCTTGTTTTCATCGAGCTCAAGGCCGCTCACCGCAACCTCAAGGACGCCTACGATGACAACCTCAGCGACTATCGCGACACCATCCCGCGGATCTTCACCCCCAACGGGTTCATCATCCTCTCCAACGGCGCCGAGACCCGGGTGGGGACGATCAGCTCCCAGTGGGAGCATTTCCTGGAGTGGAAGAAGATAAACTCTGAGGGGGAGCAGGGACGGGTCTCGCTGGAGACCGCTATCCGCGGGATGTGCGAGCCGACCCGCCTCCTCGATATCGTTCGTAACTTCACCATCTTTCAGGAGCTTCCGGGCGGGCTGGTCAAGATGGTCGGCCGCAACCACCAGTACCTCGGGGTCAACAACGCGCTGACCCGCCTCAAGGAGCTGCGCGGTGCCCCGCCCGAGGAGCGGGGTAAGCTGGGCGTCTTCTGGCACAGCCAGGGCTCGGGCAAGACCATCTCCATGATCTTCTTCACCCAGAAGATCCTGCGAATCATGCCGGGCAACTGGACCTTCGTCATTGTCACCGACCGTGAGGACCTCGATGACCAGGCCCACCGGGAGTTCTCTGCCGCGGGGATCGTCGAGAAGCACGTCCGAGCCACCTCGTCGGCGCACCTCCGTAAGCTGCTCAGCGAGGACCGGCGCTACGTCTTCACCCTGATCCAGAAGTTCCGGACCGAGCGGGGGGAGCGCCATCCCGTGCTGTCGGACCGCGACGACGTTATCGTCATCACCGACGAGGCCCACCGCACCCAATACGACGTGCTGGCCATGAACATGCGCGCGGCTCTGCCCAATGCCGGCTTCCTCGGCTTCACGGGGACGCCCCTCATCGCTGGGGAGGAGAAGACCAAGGAGGTCTTCGGCGACTACGTCTCCATCTACAACTACACCTCTGCCACTGCAGACGGTGCAACGGTCCCGCTCTACTTCGAGAACCGGATCCCCCAGTTGCAGCTGGTCAACCCCAGCTTCAAGGAGGACTTGACCGACCTCATTGAGGAAGCTGACCTCGACGAGGCACAGGAGCGCAAGCTCGCCACCCTGCTGGGCCAGCAGTACGAGGTGATTACCCGGGATGACCGCCTCACCACCGTGGCCAAGGACATCGTCAACTACTTCCTCGGCCGCGGCTTTGCCGGGAAGGCGATGGTGGTCTCCATCGACAAGATCACGGCCGTCCGTACCTACCAGAAGGTGCTCGCGGCCTGGCAGGAACGGCTCGCCGAGGATGAGGCAAAGCTCGCCGCCGGAGGCCTTGGCGAAGAGGAGGCGGCGCTCTTCCGCCAGGAGGTGGCCTTTCTCCACTCTACGGACATGGCGGTGGTGATCTCCCAGTCCCAGAACGAGGTGGCGGAGATGCGCGAGCGCGGGATCGACATCAGGCCGATCCGCAAGCGCATGGTGGAGGAGGACTTGGAGGGGCGCTTCAAGAACGCCCAAGACCCGCTGCGCATCGCCTTCGTCTGCAACATGTGGACAACGGGCTTCGACGTCCCTTCCTGCTCGACGATCTACCTTGACAAGCCGATGCGCAACCAGTCCCTTATGCAGACCATCACCCGGGCCAACCGCGTCTTCCCGGGGAAGAACAATGGCCTCATCGTCGCCTACGTTGACGTCCTCTCCAACCTCCACCAGGCCCTGGCTATCTACGCCAGCGCGGGGGCCTTCGGGCAGGGACAATTGCCAGTGGAGGAGAAGACCGCGCTGGTCGAGGAGCTGGCCAAGGCGGTGGAAGAGATCAAGGCCTTCTGTGCCGCCCGCGATGTCGACCTGGAAGCGATGTCGAAGCTGCGCCAGTACGAGTGGATCGAGGCCATCAAAGACCTCACCGACCGGCTCCAGCTGTCCGACGACGAGACCTCGAGCTTCCTCATCCGAGCCGGCCAGGTGGAGAAGCTCTTCAAGGCCATCCTCCCCGACGAGCGGGCCAACCAGTACGCGGGGATCCGCAAGGTCATCCGCATGGTCATGGACCGGATCGCCGCCATTGGTGAGCGGCCCGACATCACCGGTGTCATGGCCCAGATCGAGCAGCTCCTCGACGACAGCGTGGCGGCTCAGGCGTACCTGATCGGCTCCGACGAACGCAAGCAGCTCATGGACCTCAGCGAGGTGGACTGGGATCGGGTCCAGGCTATGTTCAAAGAGGGTCGCAAGCGAACCGCCAGCCAGAAGCTGCGGGCGATGCTGACCGCCCGGGTGACGAGCATGGTCCGCTTGAACCCCACCCGCGTGGACCTCTACGAGCGCTTCCAGAAGCTCCTCGATGCCTACAACGCCGGCAGTCTGAACGCCGACCAGTACTTCCAAGAACTGATCCGCTTCAGCCAGGAGCTCACCGAGGAGGAGGGCCGCCACGTCTCCGCAGGGTTGACCGAGGAGCAGCTGGCGGTCTTCGACCTGATCACCCGGCCCGGTCCCGACCTCTCACCCGAGGAAGATCGCCAGGTGCGAGCAGTAGCCCAGGAGCTGCTGGACATCCTCAAACACGAGAAGCTGGTCCTCGACTGGCGCAAGGAGCAGCAGACCCGCGCGGCTGTGCGCGTGGCCGTGGAGGAGACCCTCGACCGGCTGCCCGACAAGTTCACCCGGCCGATCTACGCCGACAAGTGCAACTTGGTCTACGAGCACGTCTTCAACTCCTACTGGGACGACGGCCGGTCCGCCTACGACCAGGTGGCGTAAGTAGCCGGTTCGGTCCGTTCTGGGGATGCGCTAACTTCCCCCGGGGCTGCCACTCCCGCGCGCCGTACAGGTATTCGCTGGTGGTTCTCAGGACGCCGCAATGGTCGCAGATCAGCCCGCCCATCGCGGAGGCTTCGCTTGAACTCGTCGATCAACCGGGAGCGTCGTCGATCTCAGTGGTCGAGCTGGTGCGGAGACGCTTGTTTGCTTCTGGCGCGCGGGCCCGTGCAGCGGCGTCGAACGGGATGAAGAGAGGCTGAGGGCGACGGCCTCACCTGCGGCGGGGGATCCGCCAGCGGGGTGGTCCGTCAAAGCGGGTCAGGCCCACGCGAGCTGATCCAACGGGAACACGGGACATGGGCCGAGCGCGTCGTCTGGGTTCGACCGATGACGGCCGGCCAGCCCGCACTGGGCCCTCTGGCCGCTCTCGCAGCGGCTGGTGACGACTTGGCCACGGCTGGTTTCGTACCGACCCAAACGCGCAGAGTCGCCGGGTGACCGAGCGCCGGAAGCGCGTCAGGCCGTCCAGCGGCGACTGGGCGGACAGGCTGGTAGCACGGCTCGCGGGCCAACCTCCGTGGGTGCTCGTCACGGCCATGCTCGGAGCAGGAGCGATCGCAGGCGCCATCTCGGCCGTCGTGATAGCCGGGGTTCCGTGGCATGAGGTGGTGGCCTGGTTCCTCGTGGGCACGTGCTTCGTCGGTTTGCTCGTCGCCGGAGCCCTTCTGGTGGCCATGCGCGGTCGCAGCCTGGTCGACGAAGCCCGCTCCCGCCACGAGTTGATGGAGCTCGACTGGCGGCAGTTCGAGGAGCTGGTTGGCCACGTCTTTCGGTCGAAGGGGTGGTCGGTGGCACCGACGCAGCAGGAGGCCGACGGCGGGGCTGACCTCATCCTGAGACGACGGGGCGAACACGCCCTGGTCCAGTGCAAGAAGTGGCATCAGGACGTCGGAGTGGCCGAGGTGCGCGCGTTCTACGGCGTCATGGCAGCCGAGAAGGTGAAGACCGGATTCTTCGTAACCGCCGGCTTCTTCACTCCAGAAGCTGAGCGCTTTGCGCAGGCGGTGGGCGTCCAGTTGATCCACGGTACGGCGCTGCTGCGCGAGATCGCCGCCGCTCGGGGCGAACCCCCGAGTTCAGCAGAGTCGGAGTCGCCTCGATGCCCCGTTTGCGGCTCGACGATGCGGCTCGCGACCGGACGATTCGGCCCGTTTTGGGGGTGCTCGCGCTTCCCGGACGAATGCAAGGGATGGCTGCGCCTCAGCCAACCGGAGATCGTCGGCCAAGCCGCCGGACACACTCGTCACCGACGACCCCTACTGCGCGGAACCTCCGCCTCACGATAAGGGGCGCGAGGAGCAGGCCAACCGCTGCAAGCGCCACGACTGGGCCTATGCCCTCTGGCTCGATAACCTGAAAGACTCGCTGGCGGAATAGCCGCTCTCTACTGGGCTGTGGGCAGGGTGTTTCAGGCGGCTTTGCCTGATTACTCGAAGCGCTGCGGCCACGTCCTCCGCGTGGGACGCATGGACGAAGCACCGGTCCTCACCGCCGAGGAGAGGTGAGCGGGGGCGAGCGCATGGGTGCGGGAATCCGACACCGAGGGGGCTGGAGCTCCGCTTTGAGATCCTCATGGACGAGCTGGAGGCGCACGCGGACCCGGCCTTCGGCGAGGGGAAGCACGCGGAGATCAACCGGGCCGCGCAAGCCCTGATAGATGCGCTCCACGCTGAGTTCCTCCAGTACGCGGAGTGGAGGGGGACGCCGGCACCCCGACGAGCTCGCTCCGGACCAAGGTCGGGGCCTGGGGACTGATTGCCAGCCTCACCAGCGAGCTCTACCGGGCGGCGCGGCTCAGCGCCAGGGCCAGGGCGGTGCGGCGGAGCTTCCAGACCGGCAGCCCCTACCTAGGACGGCCGGAAGCCGGCGGCCCTGGCGTCCTGGTACCTCGCCCCGGGTGAAGGGGACGGGGCGCCGCCGTCGGAGGCAAGGCACGATGTCATTTCGGTCGATACGCCGCCTTACCGCCCAGCGCAGTCCGGTCGAACTCACTGGCGAATCCATTCGAGCCACTCCTATACCGTGCGCTCCACCAATCGACCATATTGGCGGCAACCGCGACGGGTTGCCAATGCAGCCGTTCTGCGGACTCTTCGATGTGTGGCTTGGCCTCAGCGTCTAGAAGGAGCCGGTTCTGGATGGCTTCGCGTGTAATCCAGTCGTGCGTCTCTTGGTAGAGATTCCGGATCGTGCGGGCAATCAGAGGGAAGACGTCCTTTTGGCGCCATCCGCCAGTAACAGGAGTCGTATCTCTACCTATCTCGCGGGAGAAGCCAAACTGATCGTCAATTGCTTCCCACATCACGTCGGGGAAGAACGTCGTGATCACGTTGCCGACAGCCTCTGCTATGAGACCCTTATCGGCGATCAGAACGTCGTAATAGAGCTTGGACAGGCCGCCACGAACCCGATGACTGCGTAGCTCCGCTGCGGTGGGCACGCCGCCAACCGCGCGAAGCGCGTCCAGCCCTTCCCCCTCGAGAACCCACAGATCACCATCAGATTGGAGTCTCCAAAACGGCTCAGCTGCTGACGATCCGCTTGGGTCGTATACGTGGAGAAGTTCAGTGAGTTCTTCTTCTGTTTCGGAGAACGGAATCATTCGCCCCTCCTTGTGCGCACACCTCCCCAGGGCGAGAAGCAGAAGGAGCGGTTTGTGAAGCCATCGCTGTCCGCCGTGCCGGCGGGTCTGAACTGAGAGAAGGTCACCGAGAAGCCGCTCCCGTACGGAGAGCACAGGGCCCCTCGCGGGCTGGTACATCTCCATCGCCCTCTCGCGATCGGAGAAATAGAGCTGTGCCGCGCCCTTGGCGGACACACCGTCTATCAGTCGGTGGATAAGCGCGAACGAGAAGTAGTAGGACGCGCGAACCCCCTCCGTGTGGCCACGTCGCACCAGCGATTCCCAGATCTTCACCACGTCGGCCTTGGGCGTACGGCTGTGCTCCCTCACGGCACGGGGCGAGGTCGAATGACGCTCGATCCAGCGGTCACTGACATTGGTGATGTAGTTCTCTACGCCCCCATAGGTCGAGATGGGCATGGGCGGGGTCGCCCGCATGTGCTCGAGGCATTTGCTCTCAATCTCTAGCCAAACATTGTCGGCGGTCCGAATGGTCTCTGTCACGTGCGGAGTGCCTCAGCAGCCATGGCCCCGGCGAGGCGATCGCACTCGGCTTCTAGATAATCGACATCACCGCCTATATCAACTGTCAGGGTTGCCAGGTGGATCGAACTGTTCCGGACATCGACCTCCTGGGTCGCAGCAACTTCATGCAGTGGGTAAATTAACACTCCGCGATCGATTCCCAGAGCCGTGCAATAGGCCAACAGTTGATAGTGATCATGATTCTTGAACTCATCTTCGCCAAGGCGTTTGAACTTACAGTCGCCCACCAGAAGATCCTCGGTTCCCCGTGAAAGAAGCAAGTCTGGCTGTATTCGAACCGCGCCTCTGGTGTCCAATGACGTAGGGATCTGAGCACCCACCCGGAACGACGGTTCGAGGCGATCCTCCAGCGCTTGGCTCACGAAGGACTCGAATAACTTGTTCATATCCAGGAGAAACGTTTGGAACCTAACATCGCCCGCGTGCTCGCTAAGTGAAACGGTCTCGAGGAACAATCGGCAGAGCGCGTGCGAACGCCGGTAGTACTCATTCTGGCGATGGTAGGTGAAGCGGTCAATATCCTCGACCCTCAACGATGAGGGCGATAACTCGGACAATTCGCCCGCAATGAGAGCGAGGCGTGTTGGGATCTCGCGGCGGCGAAATGGCCAGTTCGAAAGTGCTTGGGCGACCTGACGGAGAACTTGGTTCTCAGGAATGTCCCAGGTCAGCTCGCTATATCGGCAATAGGTCCTGTGTCTCAGAGCAAAGTTGAGTCGCGCATCCTCAGCGAACATGATTCTGCCTCGAACGATCGGCAGGTTCTCATCCCGCTCCATGTATGAACGATAAAGGCCGCGCGATACCAGCTCGTTGACCGTGTCGGCGAAGTATGACGCAACAGCATCGATCACCTGATCGAACGGGGCGAACGTCGCAAGCTGATGCCGAAACGATGATGGCATACGGTAGGCAACAGCGAGCATGTAGAGGATGTTGGCGACCCCGACGCGCGGCCGGCACTCGATGCGTACCCCAGACGGCAGTCTGAGGACCCCCACGTACTGATTAGGATTCAGTCGATACGCCTGAGAGTCGACCTCCCGAACAATGTTGATCTGCTGAGGGCTCTCACCGCGCAGGTAAGCGATATCTTCGTCGTTCAGGGCGGTAGGCTCACACCATTGATAGGTCGTCAGTTCAATCAGGGGTCGCCTATCGCTGATCATTCGCTGTCGCTAGTCACTCAATAGCGCATCAATCGTGAAGCTATCGAGAATGGCCTTGTTCTGGCGATTGTAGAAGTATTCGGCCAAGAGAGGTAGGACGGCGTGCTTCCAGATTGCGCGGCGGCCAGCATCAGTTTCCACGGCACCACGCATCAGGTAACTGTGGCCTACAAGGTAGTCTTCGCCGAGCTCCTTTACTAGCCCCGCGTTGAGCGCGAGGAAGAGCCTCAACACCAGTTCGCGGACCTCAGCTGGAAACTGGTTGGCTGCCAACCACGCCTCAAGGACTGGCGCCGCGCCCAGACTAACGGGGCTGAGTCGGTAGAAGTAGAATCGGCGCCGCAGTGCATAGTCCAGTTGCGCTAGTGGTCTGTCGTCTAAATAACGTGGTAGTATGCGGCGGTGCCAGTCATCACCGCCGCG
>PLXR01000114.1 GCA_003151495.1 Opitutaceae bacterium | reverse complement strand
TGGAGGGCGCGTCGTTGGTGTGGAGGGTCGATATGAGGAGGTGCCCCGTGAGTGCCGCCTCGACGGCGATCTCCGCCGTCTCGATGTCTCGAATCTCACCCACCAGGATGATGTCGGGGTCCTNNGCGTCATCGACTTGCCCGAGCCGGTGGGCCCGCAGTGCAGGATCATCCCGTAGGGCTGGCGGATGCACTCGCGGTAGCGCACCAGGTTCTCCTCGCTGAAGCCGAGCGAGGTGAGCGGGAGCGTGGTCTTCTGCTTGTCGAGGATACGCATGACGACCCCCTCGCCATGGTTGAGGGGCGCCGTCGAAACGCGCAGGTCGAGGTCCAGGTTCTTCTTGGTGTACTGCTTGAACACGATGCGCCCGTCCTGCGGGAGCCGGCGCTCCGAGATGTCCAGGTTGCACATGATCTTCAGCCTGGCGACGAGCGCGGGACCCACCTTCACCGGCAGGCGGAGCTTCTCCTGGCACATGCCGTCCACCCGGTACCGGACGATCACGTCCTTCTCCTGGGGCTCGATGTGGATGTCGCTCGCCCCCGCGAAGTACGCGTCCTCGATGATGCGGTTGCCCAATTGGATGATCGGGCCCGACTCCTCGTTCACGTCGGAGTCCGTCAGGATCTCGTTCTCGGCCTGCGTCCCGTACTCGGCGCCGATCTTCTGGACGACGTCGTCGAATCCCGTGGACCGGTCGTTCGCCTTGCTGAACTTCTCCTTTATGTCCTTCTCGCGCGCCAGGAGCCGGACGACCCTCTTGCCGGTCATCTCCTGGATCTTGGCGGGAAGGGTTACCTCGAAGGGGTTGGCGAAAGCGACCAGCAGGAGGTCGCCGACCTGGCCCACGGGCAGGACAAGGTTCTCCTGGCAGAACTCCTGCGGTATCCGCTCGAACGTGGAGGTCGCGATCTTGTAGCGCGCCACGTTGAACGGGGCGAGGCCGAGGGCCCTGCCCTTCGCGACGAGGCACTGGAAGGCGGTGATCTTGTAGTCCTCCTGGAGGAGGCGGTCGAGGGCGTCGCCGTTCAGGTCCTGGGGGCGGGCCGCGATGGCGTCGCGCTGCTCGGTGGTGAGCCGGCCCATCGCGATCAGCTTCGCCACGATCAGGGATTGTACTTTGCCTAGTGCCATGGGGGATTCTCCCGGGTCACGCGGAGCGCGCCACCGGCGCGGGCGGGGCCTGGGGCACGGGGATGGGCGGGGTCGTCTGCGAGACCGGGGCCACGGGCGCCGACGCCGCGGCTCCTGGGATCGGGAACGGGGCCTTCGAGCTGGTGGGGCTGCCAATGCGGTCCAGATGCTCGGCAATTCCCTCGAGCGTCGTCCCGAACCAGAGCAGCGGGCCCCCGAAGCGCTTCTCCCAGAAGGTGCGCACGGCCGGGCTCAGGTAATAGGCCGAGGCGATGAACGTGAAGTCCTCCTCCTGGTCGAACGGCACGGACCAGGTCGCCCAGCACGCGTCCATGTCCAGGCCCTTCTTCGTGTCGTCGGGCGGCTCGTAGCCCCTCAGGTCCACAAGGCCAAGCCCCTCGGTTTCAACAAGATGCTGGAGAACGTCCTCCTCGCGGATGACCTTGAGCTCGTAGGCCAGCACGCCGAGAACAGTGGCCTGGCGGGGCTGGTTGGTCGCAATGATCTCCAGCAGACGCTCGTTCGCCTTCTCAAGGTCCTCGATCTTGACCAGGTTGTGCTCCACAAGCCCCGCCCCGAGCAGGCGGTTGGCCCGCATCATCAGCGACTTGTTCTCTGGCGACATTGTGGATCCACTGGCCACGGTACCGGGAGTGTGCGCTATGCCGCCGCCGCTGGCGACACCTTTTCCTTTCGGCGGAAGAGCGCGACTCGCTTTAACAATTCCTTCTTAAGCCGCTCCAGGCCCGTGCCCTCGAGGCAGGAGATCTCGACCACGTCGACCTTGTAGCGCCGCTTGAATCTCCTGAGGTTGGCGGACGCCGCCTCGATATCCATCTTGTTGGCGGCCAGAAGCCTTGGCTTCTTCAGAAGCGCAGGGTCGTAGAGCTTGAGCTCGTTGAGGAGCTGCCGGTAGTCCTCCGCCGGGTCCCGGCCGTCGTTGCCCGCCATGTCGACGATGATCAGCAGGAGAGCGCAGCGCTCCACGTGCCTGAGGAAGCGGTGCCCGAGGCCGCGGTTCTCGCTGGCGCCCTCGATGAGCCCGGGGATGTCGGCGAGGAGCAGGCGCTTGTCGCCCGCCACGTAGTCCAGGTACTCGATCACCCCTATCTGGGGGTGGAGCGTCGTGAAGGGGTACGCCGCCATCTTGGGGTGGGCCTTGGTGATCGCGTTGGTGAGGGAGGACTTGCCCGCGTTCGGGAAGCCGACCAGGCCGACGTCGGCAATCGACTTGAGGACGAGGCGGTACTCCCCGTGCTCGCCGACCTGCCCGGGATTTGCGCGCTTGGGAGCGCGGTTCGTCGAGGTCTTGAAGTGGGTGTTGCCCCATCCCCCGTTGCCTCCCTTGCACAGCACGATCCGCTGGCCGTCCTCGATCACCTCGGAGACAACCCTGCCGGTCGACGTGTCCGTCACGATCGTCCCCAGGGGTAGCCGCAGCTCGGCGTCCCTGCCCTCCTTGCCGTTGCAGTCCTTCCCGAGCCCGTGCTCCCCCCTTCCGGCCCTCCAGTGCTGTTTGAACTTGTAGTCGACCAGGTTGTTCGTGTCGTGCGACCCGAGGAGGACGACGTCGCCGCCCGCGCCCCCGTCGCCGCCGTTGGGCCCTCCCCAGGGCTCGTATTTCTCGCGGCGGAAGGAAATGCAGCCGCGACCGCCGTCTCCGGCCGACACCTTTATAACGCATTCATCGACAAACATGGCACAGATGCTACCGAAATCCCCCGGGGGATCAAATCGCTATCTTGATTCCTTTTCGGAGGTAGGTCGGCACGTCCAGGTCCTGGCCGTCAAAGAGGTTGCGGTCCGTGCGCTCGAACTGGCCCCTGCTCTCGACCTCCCCGAAGCCGAACTCCACCTGGGTCGGCTTGACGCCCGGGGCCAGGGCCGCCTCCGGCGCAGCGGGCACCCCGGGAGCGGCGCCCTCCCTCGGGGCCGCCTCCTCGGCGCGCGGCGGCAGGGCCCTGGCCTTCCCTATGGGGGCCGGCCTCCTCGAGACCATGCCGCGCGCGCCCATGTCGCTCGTCCCGAGCACGGAGATCTCCACCCTGCCCTGCATCCCCTCGTCGATCACCGCGCCCATGATGATGTGCGAGTCGCGCCCGAACTGCTCGGCGATCGCGTTCATGATCTCGTTCACCTTGGGGAGCGTCAGGTCCGTGCCTCCCGAGATGTTCACGAGCAGGCGGTCGGCCTTCCGGGAGAACTCGGGAGTGTGCAGGAGCGGGCAGAGCTTGAGGCTGGCGATCGCCTCGCCGCAGGCGTTCTCGCCCGAGCCCTCCGAGAGGCCGAAGAGCGTCTTCGCGCCCCGGTTCTGGAATGCCTGGCGAAGGGTGGCGAAGTCCACGTTGATCAGGCCGGTCTTGGAAAGCATCGACCAGATGGACTTCACGCCGCGACCGATCCACTCGTCGGCGCGGGCGAACGAGTCGAGGACCGTCTCGTTCTCCGCGGCCTCCTGGAGGAGGATGTCGTTCGGCAGCGGGATCACCGCATCGCAGGCGCGCCTCAGGGCCGCGAGGCCCTCCTCCGCCTGCTTCAGCCGCCGTCCGCCCTCGAAGCTGAACGGGAGCGTCACGAACGCGATGACAAGGGCGCCCTGCTCGGCGGCGATTTCGGCGACTATCGGGGAGGCGCCCCCGCCCGTCCCGCCGCCCATCCCGGCCAGGATGAACACGAGGTCGCAGTCCTTGACGACGTTGGCGATCTTCTCGCGGTCGTCCTCGGCCGCCTGGCGCCCGAGCTCGGGGTCCCCGCCGGCCCCGAGGCCGCGAGTCGAGCCCATGCCGATCAGGACCTTGTCCTGGACGGGGGAGCTCGAGAGGGCCTGGCTGTCGGTGTTGATGACGCAGAGCTGGAGGCGCGCCAGACTCTCCATCTTGAGGCGGTCCACGGCGTTGGAGCCCGCCCCGCCCACGCCCACCAGCTTTATGGAGACGGTGCGGTCGCCGGTGGCGTGCGTCTCGTCGAGGGGAAGTTCGTTGGGGTTCACGTCGATGCGAAGAGGCGGGTCACGTTGCGGAAGAAGCCGCCCTTGCGGCGGGCGCCCGCGGAGCGGTCGCCCTGGGCGCTGACGCCGTAGTAGAGGATGCCCAGCGCCGTGTGGTAGCCCGGGTCCCGCAGGTTCTCGTTGACCCAGGAAGGCGCCTCGCCAAGGCGGGCCGAGGTCCCGAACACCTTCGAGGCGCACTCGGAGATCGCGGGCAGCTTCGCCCCCCCGCCGGTCAGCACGACCCCGCCGGGGCAGGAATCCGGCGAGAAGGAGGTCCCGAGCTTCTTCTTCACGACCTCGAGCAGCTCCCAGGCCCTCGCCGCCGTGATGTTCTCGATCGCCTGTCTCGAGAACTGCCTGTCGCCGATCGAGAAATTCCCGTCCAGCCACACCTTCTCGTTCTTGTCCCTGCTCTGGACGGACGCCCGCCCGAACCGGAGCTTGAGCTTCTCGGCCTGGGACTCGGTGAGCCTGAGGCCGATGCTTATGTCGTTGGTGAAGTGGCCCCCGCCGACGGCGGCCACCCCCGTGGCGTGCGGGGCGCCGTTCCTGTAGAGCACGTAGTCGGTCGTGCCCGCGCCGATGTCTATTGCGAGCACGCCGTTCTGGCGCTCCTCCATGCTGGTCACCATGTGCCCGGAGGCCAGGCTGGAAAGGACAAGCTCCCGGACCTCCAGGTTGAAGCCGCGGATCACGTGGATGTTGTCCGCNNGCTCCTGGCCGTGGACGGTCCAGTACCCCACCTCGAGCTTCTGGCCCACGAGGTTCTCGGGCGAAGTGGGCACGAGCCTGCCGTCCACCCGGAACGGCCTGCGGATGTTGTGGACGACCATCCTGCCGAGGGGGAGCTCCTTGGCCTTTGCCAGGTCGCAGACCCTCCTGATGTCGTCCATGTCGATCATGTTGTCCGCGGCCTTCACGTTGAGCGACGCCTCGTTGTAGAACCCCTCGAGGTGACCCCCGGTCTGGGCCAGGAACACATGGTCGATCCGCTCGTTCGCGTCGCGCTCGGCCAACTCGAGCGCATTGTGCGTGCACTCCGTAGCCGCGCGGTAGTCGACGACCGATCCCTTGATGACGCCCCGCGAGGAGCATTCCCCGCAGCCGATGATCGCGATCTCCCGGCCCGTGTACTCGCCGATGAGCGCGGTCACCTTGGAGGTGCCGATTTCCACCGCGCCGATGAATGTGGTCTTAGAGCTCACTGTGGGTGTCGATGCGGGGGATGGAGAATGCGGGCATGGGGGCCTGGGGACGGGCCGCCCGCGGGTTGAGGGTGCTGACCGGGGGCGCGCCGATCGTCGGCGCCGCCTTGCCGTAGGAGACCGGCACCTGGGAGCCCAGCGCGAGGTTGACCTCCCTGAGGGGCCGGGTCGGGTCGGAGGAGTCGTCGACGAGGAGGTCCAGGCGTGCGATCTGCCGCAGGTAGTCCTCCTTTGTGCCGAATGTGATCTTCATCCCGTCGCGGGTATGGACCTCGATCTCACCGTCCGTCGACAAGTGCGCAAGCGAAATGACCTTCCATGTGCGGTAAAGATTCTCGGCCTCGAGTTTTGCGGCGCCCAGGAGGTCCGAGACGGATTTCATCCCCTCGATGGGCGCAATGGCCTTCCCGACCCTGGAGAGCCTGATCCCGTCTATCCAGGGGAGCGTCTCTATCATCGCCGGATCAAATCCCGTGCCGGGGAACGCGATCCCGTCCCGGGCGACGAGCAGCATCCGCGGCTGGGAGTCGTCGGCCTGCGCCATCATCCTCGCCACCGGGGAGCGCTCCGAGATCCGGACTGTCAGCGCATCCGGGAAGTTCCGGGTGATCGCCGCGGAACCCACCTGAGCGTCGGCGAGCACCCTCAGGCGCAGCTGGTTGAGGTCGAGCCCCATCAGGGTGGCGTCGGGGGCTATCGAGAGGGTTTTTGCCAGCCAGTTCTTGTCGAGCACGCCGTCGGTCACCAGGACGAGGCTGCGGACCCGGTCGCTCTTGGCCGCCTCCGGCATGGCGTCGGGATTCTCGCGGAGCACGCCCACCATCTCCCACGCGCCCCAGGACACCCCCGCGATCACGGCGGCGCCGAACGCGACGCGCATGACGCCCATGGCCATCCGCCTGCGCCCCTCATGAGACATGGCGCGCGGCCTCACCTGCTGGGGGATCTCCCTCCAGGTGCGGGTATCGGGCAGGGAATGGGTGTCTTTGCTCATGGACTTCTCGAGGCGGCGCCGACGTTGAATCGCTCAACAGCCGGCGAGACCATTTCCCTGACCAGGGCCGGGAAATCCAGTCCCGCGCAGCGAGCGCTCATCGGCAGGAGGCTCATCTCCTTCATGCCGGGGAGCGTGTTTATTTCGAGCAAAAAAGGCTCTCCCTGCTCCGAGACCATGAAGTCGACACGGGCGTAGTCGCGGCACCCGCACGCCGAAAAGGCGGTCTCGGCCGCGGACCGCACCCTCGAGGCGAGCGCCTCGTCGATCGGCGCGGGGGCAAGGTACTCCGTCATGCCCCTCGTGTACTTGCTCGCATAGTCGTAGATCCCCGACTTCGGCCTGACCTCGACGATGCCCATCGCCGCCCCCTTGAGTATGCCCACGGAGAGCTCCCTGCCGACCACCCGGCGTTCGGCAAGCCACCGGCCGCTGGTGATCCCGGCCAAAGCGGCGCCCACCTCCGCCTCGCCCTCGGCGACCGTGAGGCCGACGCTGCTGCCCTCGCTGTTGGGCTTGAGGACGACCCGTGCGCCCAGGCGCCGGACGACGTCCCCGGCGGAGGGCCTCGAGGCCGCGTCGAACTCGATCCCCTCGACGACGGGGATCCCCTGCGCCGACGCCGTCCTCTTCGTGAGCGCCTTGTCCATAGTCAGCGCGCTCGAATCCGCCCCGCAGCCCGCATACTCGCCTCCGGCCGCGTCCAGGAGCCGCTGCATCCCCCCGTCCTCCCCGAAGGTGCCGTGGAGCGTCGAGAAGACCACGTGGCGCGAGGGGTCGAATCCCTCGGGCAGCGCGTCGGCTACGACCTGGAAGAGCCTTGTCGTGAACGAGCGGGCGAGCGCGGAGGCGCACGCCGCCCCCGACGCCGTGGAGACCTCTCGCTCCGCGGACGTCCCGCCTGCAAACACAGCGATCTCGGGGGCGCTCAAAGGATGTCCCTCCATTCCCTGCCGTAGAGGAGGACCTCGGGCTCGAGGTCGACCCCCTTCGACTGGCGGACGCCCTCCCGGACGCGGCGCACGAGCTCCAGCACGTCCGCGCTGGTGGCGCCCCCGCGGTTGATCACAAAGTTCGCGTGCACCCGGGAAACCTCGGCGCCGCCCACCCTCGCCCCCTTCAGCCCGCTCTCCTCGATCAGGCGGCCCGCCGAGGCGCCGGGAGGGTTCTTGAACATGCACCCCGCGCTCGGCTCGCGCGGCTGCGACTCGTGCCTCTTCCTCCTGAAGTCGTCGATCCGGTGGCTGACGCTCGCCGAGTCCGACACCGACAAGGGCCTGATCACGGCGCCGAGCGCGATGGCGTCCCTCAGGTCGGCGCACGCGCGGTAGTCGACGGTCATGGACGACCGGGGCAGGTCGCGCACGGCCCCGTCCATCGCCATCACCCGGACCTGGTCCACAATGTCGAAGATCCAACCCCCCATCGCGCCGGCGTTCATGCGCAGGGCGCCCCCCACGCTTCCCGGTATCCCCTCCAGGAATTCAAAGCCGCCCAGGCCGGCCGCCGCAGCCAGGCCGCAGAGGTTCTTCAGGCGCAGTCCCGCCCCCACCCTGACGCGTCCGTCCGGGAGCGTCTCGAAGCCGGACCACTTCGGGTGCGAGAGCGACACCACGAGCCCGTCCACGCCCTCGTCGGGCACGACGAGGTTCGACCCCCGCCCCAGCATGAACACGGGCACGTCCTCGCTGCGCGCCTTCTGCAGGAGCGCGCGCAGGTCCTCCTCGCCGGCCGGCTCGGCAAAGAGCCGCGCAGCCCCCCCGACGCGGAGCGTTGTCTTTGCGGCGAGGGGCTCCTCGCGCCTCACGTCCGCCTTCTTTGAAAGAAGGGGCCGGACCTCGTCGGCGAAGCGGTCCCAGCGCCGCGAGAGCGCGATCCCGGCCCTGAGGACCTCGATGGACGCCCGGGCCGTGCGGTCGATGTCGCCGGCGCCGACGAACGCGATCAGGTCGCCCGGTTTCGCCTCCCTCATCAGCGCGGGGATGCACGCGGAGGGATCGCCCGGAAGGTAGCGGACAGGAAGGAGGGGCGCCCACCTCTTCATCTCGGCATAGATGTCGGCCGACGTCCCGCCCGACGCCGCCGACTCGCCCGCGGAGTACACGTCCAGGAGGTGGACGATGTCGGCCAGGGAGAGCGACGCGGCGAACTCCGCCTTGAACTGGGCCGTGCGGCTGTGGCGGTGCGGCTGGAATACGACGACCAGGCGGCCGCCGGGCGCAAGCCTCGCGCGGAGGCTCGGCAGGAGGGCCCGGATCTCGGAGGGATGATGGGCGTAGTCCTCCATGACCGTGAGGCCGCCCTCCGCCATGAGGACGGACTGGCGACGGCGCACTCCCGGAAAGTCGGCTAGCATGCCCCGGGCGGGCTCTACCCCCATCAACTGGGCCGCCGCAAGGGCCGCGGTCGCGTTGGCGGCGTTGAAATCCCCCGTCGCTCCCACGAGGACCTCCGCCGGCCTGAATCGTCCCCCAAGGCGCAGGCTCATCCTCCCGTCCCTCTCTCCGACCAGCTCCCCCGAGAAGGCGCCGCTGCGCCCAAACGTCGCCGCGGACGGCGCCAGCCGCAGGGACAGGGGGCAGGCGTCGCTCACGAGCACCGTCCCCCTCGTCCTCGCGCACAGCGCAACAAAGGCAGCCTCGAGCTCGGCCGGGCTCCGGTAGCGGTCGGGATGGTCCCAGTCGAGGTTGACGAGGACCGTGACCTCAGGTGAAAACGCGTCGATCGTGCCGTCACTCTCGTCGATCTCGGCAACGAGCCACTCGTTCGAGCCCACGGAGGCCGGCGGGGTTGAGTCGTTGAAAAGGCCGCCCGCGACGTAGCCCGCGGGGAAACCCGCGCGGCGCAGCGCCGTGACCAGCATGGCCGTCGTGGTCGTCTTGCCGTGCGAGCCGCAGATGGCGACGAGCTTCGCGCGCCGGGCCACCTCGGCGAGCATCTCGCCGCGGCGCACCGAGGCGATGCCCGCCCTCGCCGCCGCAACAAGGGAGGGATGGACGTCCGAGATCGCCGAGGAGCGCACGATGAGGTCGCATCCCTCGGGAACCGGCCCAACCCGGACTCCCGCCGGCCCGAGGAGATCGGCCACCTGCGGGGAGAGCGCGTCGTCCTCCCCGGTCACCTCCCAGCCCGCCCGCGAAAGGTATATGGCCAGCGGGGCGACACCCATGCCGCCCACGCCCAGGCAGTGGATTCTCCGGACGGACCTGCCGAAGACCGGCGGGGTCGGCTCCGCCCTCATGCGGCCGCCTCCTGCCCCCCGACCGGTGCGCCCAGGGAGGGGGGGCGCGCCATCACCTCCAGGTCGGCCAGCATCAGGTCGAGCGAATTGGCGCGGTCCATCCGCCTGAGGTTGCCCCTGAACTGGCGAAGCAGCCAGTCGTTGAAGGCGAGCTCGACGACCTCGTCAAAGAGCGTCCCGAGCGCCGCCTGCTCGACGACCAGGCCTCCGCCCTGCCGCTCGAAGAAGGAGGCGTTTGCGCGCTGGTGATCCGAGGCCGCGTGGGGATAGGGCACGAGGATGGCGGGCACCTCGCAGCGTATGAGTTCCGCGAGGGTCCCGGCGCCCGCCCTCGAGACGACCAGGTCGGCCGCCGACAGCAACTCGGCCACCCGGTCGCAGAACGGGACGAACACGGAGGTGACGGGGTCGCCGGTCCTTGAGCGGAGCGCGATCGACTCGGCCTCCCCCTTCCCAAGGCCCGTGACGCAGTAGACCTGGATGCCCTCGAGCGCCAGGGCCTCCAGCTTCGCCCGGGCCCAGGAATTGAGGGAGGAGGCGCCCTGGCTGCCCCCGAGGATCACGACCACCTTCTGCTTGGGGTCGAGGCCTAGCGACTGCCTCGCTGCGGCCGCCTGGGTCCGGACGAACTCCCCCCTGACGGGCAGCCCTGCGTGGCGGGTGACCGAGGCCCGCACCCCGGGGACGCGTATACCGAGCGGCGCGTACACCCTCTCCGCAAGGCGCCCAAGGGCGCGGATCGCCAGCCCGGGGACCCGGTTGGCCTCGTGGAGCGCCACCGGTATCCTGCGCATGCGCCCCGCAAGGACGGCGGGCGCCGAGGTGAATCCGCCGAATCCGACGACGACGTCCGGCGGGGCCGAGCGGATGATCCCCATGCAGAACCTGAGCGCCGCGGCCTGGGAGAACACGAAGCGGGCCATCCCGACGGGATGCCACGAGAATCCGGTGCCCGGCATCCTCTCGAAGCTGAGTTTCGGGTACTTCTCGATGAGCCGGGCGTCCACCTTCTTCATGCTGATGAGGAGCGTGACGGAATGGCCCCTCGCGACCAGCCCCTCCGCCAGGGATATCCCGGGCGAGAGGTGCCCGCCGGTGCCCCCGCACGAGATGAGAAACCGGCTCATGCCAGGACCTCGCGCATCGAGCCCGCCCCCGCAGGCAGCGCCGCCCTGCCCCAGGTGCGCTGGGTGTTCACGAGTATTCCCACGAGAAGCCCCATCAGGAGGAGGTTGGAGAGGCCCGCGCTTATGAACGGCAGCGACATCCCCTTTGTCGGAAGGACACCCGTGACGACACCCAGGTTGATGATCGACTGCAGGCACATCAGCAGCAGGCATCCCGCCGCGAGCAGGAAATGGAAGAGGTTCGGGGCACGCCTCAGGTGCGCGAGGCCCGCGACGAACATGACCGCGAACACCCCGACGACCCCCAGGGTGAACCAGAGCCCGAGCTCCTCGCCCACGACCGCGAAGATGAAGTCCGTGTGGGCCTCGGGCAGAAAATTGATCTGCTGGCGCCCCTGTCCGAGCCCCGCCCCCGAGGTCCCCCCCGCGGCAAACGCCTCAAGCGACTGGTAGAGCTGGTAGGTTCCCCCCTGCTTGTTGCCCTCTACGTCCATGAACGCCGTGAAACGCCTCAGGCGGTTCGCATTGTGGGCGACAAGCGTGGCAAACGCAGCCGCCGAGAGGGCGATCGTCGGCAGGATGTAGCGCCATTTCGCACCCGAAAGGAACAGCAGGATGAGCCCCACCGACAGGGCAAGCGCCGCGGTCCCAAAGTCGGGCTCGAGGAGGATGAGGCCGCTGAACGCCCCTATGATGCCGAGCGGATAGAGGTAGCCGCGCTTCAGGTCCCCGATCCGGGTCTGGTTGAGCGCGAGATAGTGCGCGAGGCAGAACACCATCGCCAGCTTCGCAAACTCCGAGACCTGCAGGCGGGCCGCCCCGTAGCCGAGCCACCGCCGGCTGCCCTTCACCGCGACCCCGAGGTGCGGAACCAGGACGAGCGCCAGGAGGACGAGCGCCAGGGCGGCGATCCAGACGCACGCCCTCCGGGCGTAGTCCAGGTTGATCCGGCTCGCGAGGAAGCAGAGTATCCCCGCTGCAACTACGCCAACGACCTGCTTGTCCAGGTAGAAATACGGGTCCTGCTTGAGCGACACGCTTGCGCTGAAGAGGATCGTCAGCCCGAGGAAGGTGAGCCCGACCGCGCAGACGACGATGACGGCCACGGGGTTCGCCATTGACCACGTGTGCACCGGGGCTGCGGGCCTTTCGCTTTCCATGGCGTTCGTCCTCAGGGGCTCTTCGGGCGGGCCGAGGGATCGTCGATCTTGACCACGGGGACCTCAGTGGCGCTCGGGGGCTTGAGCCCCGCGTCCAGGTCCTGGTCCGCCGGCGGCGCCTTGGCGGCCTCGGCCTGCTTCGCGCCCTTGGGCTGCTTGCCCGTCCCCGAGACCGAGTGCGCGGGAATGACCAGCTCCTGCCCGGGCTGGATCTTCCTGGGATCGGTGATGTTGTTCGCCACGGCGATCTCGCCCTGCTTGACGCCGTATTTCCGCGCGATCGCCCCGAGTGTCTCTCCCGACTTGACGATGTGCTTGGTGGAGTCCGCAGCCACCTTCTCGGCGGGCGCGGCCTCCTGCTTGGGGGCCGGGACGGGGGCCTCGGCGGCCGACGCCACGCCCGGCTTGGAGGGAATGATCAGCTTCTGCCCCGTGTGCAGGACGGCGCCTCCCTTGAGGTTGTTGGCCGACGCCAGGTCGGTCTTCGAGAGGTGGTTCTTCTTGGCGATGCTCGAGAGGCTGTCCCCCCTGCCCACCGTGTAGGTCGTCGCGGGCGTCACATCCGACACGGGCTGCGACGCGAGGGCCGACGCCACGGTGGTGCCTGGCCGCGTGGGGCTGTAGCGGATCCCGACCGTGTCAGGTGCCGTGATCACCGCGCTCGGCTGCGCGCCGGCGTCGCCGGGCGCCGACGAGATCGGCGAGGCCTCCGGGGCGGCCGCCTTGGAGTAGCTGCAGCCCGGGTTGGCGAAAATGAGGATGAGGGCGAGCGCGTGTATGCCCGCCGCAATTCCAAGTATCTTTAGTATTTTCATGTGAGAAATTATTCTGGTTTGGCCTGGGTGTGAGGTTGTCGGTTGTGGGCGCCAACGCCAATTTAAACTCGGGCGGCGTGCAGTTCCTGGACCGCCCTCTCGAAGCGCTCGCCCCTTTCCTCGTAGTTGAGGAACATGTCGAAGCTTGAGAAGCCCGGGCTGAGAAGGACGTCCCCGGACGGCTGCGCCGCCGACGCGCATGCGCGGACCGCCTGCTCCAGGGTCGGGAACACCGAGTGGGGGACATTGACCGCCTCGCAGGCCCCCGCCAGCGCCTCGCCCGTCTCCCCGATCAGCGCGGCGAACGCGACCCGCGGGGCGATGCGGCGGACGAAGCCCGCCAGGTCGCCGCCCTTGGAGCGGCCGCCCGCTATGAGGACGACGGGCCTCTGGAAGCCGGAGAGGGCCGCCTCAACCGCGTGGAAGTTCGTCCCCTTTGAGTCATTCCAGTAGGTGACGCCGTCGACCGTGCCGACCCTGGAAAGCCGGTGCCGACCGAGCCTGAAGGAGGAAGCCGCCGAGTAGAGCGCCGCCTCGGCGAGGCCCTGCGAGCGCCACCATGCCGCCGCCAGGATGAAGTTCTCCCTCTGCGGGTAGGCCGCGAAGGGCGTCCCCGACAGGCGGGGATCGGGCGGCTGCCCCTCGGTCGCCACGCACGCGGCCGGGGCGATCGCGCGGCCAAACTGCACCGCGAACCGCTGGACCGAGGTCCCGGCAAAGAACCGGCCCGGGGCCGTGCGGATCACGAGCTCCCACTTGGCGGCGAAGTAGGCTTCCATCGCCTTGTGCCGCTCAAGGTGGTCCTCCGCCAGGTTCGTCCACAACAGGCCGTCCGGGCAGAAATGGCCGAGCTGCTCCGCCTGGTAGCTGCTCACCTCGCAGACGGCCGTCACCTCGGGACCGCCGCCCTCCTCGTCCGCGACAAGCCGAGTGAACGCCAGCCCGATGTTGCCTGTCGCCGCGGCGCGGAGCCCGGACCCGCCGAGCGCGTGCGCCAGGAATTCGGTCAGGGTCGTCTTGCCGTTCGTGCCGGTCACGGCGACGATCCGGCCGCTCCAAAAATGGGAGGCGAAGTCGAGCTCCGCCATGCAGAGGCAGCCGGATTCGCGCGCAATGGCGAGCCAGGGATGGCCCGGCGCGAAGCCCGGGGAGAAGATCACCAGCCCATGTCCGCGGGCGCGGTCCGGGGTGAACTCCGTCCCATTGCGGTCGTAGACGACCGCGGCCGCGCCCAGCTTTGAGAGCAGGTGCGCGGCCCCGTCCCCGCTCACGCCCCCGCCGAGCACGGCCGCGGGCCGCGCCAGGCGCATGCTGATGAATTCCGGGATAAGGAGGGTCATGCTCTAGCGGATCTTGAGGGTGCCGAGCCCGACCAGGGCGAAGATGAGCGAGAGGATCCAGAAGCGCAGCACCACCTTCGTCTCGGGCCAGCCCCGCTTCTGGAAATGATGGTGGATGGGCGCCATCAGGAAGAAGCGCCTGCCCTGCCCCTCGCGCCTCCGGGTGAGCTTGAAAAAGCCCACCTGGATCACGACCGAGGCGGCCTCCCAGACAAAGACGCCGCCGACGATGATGAGGGTCAGCGGCTGCTGGACCATGAAGGCGATGATCCCGAGCAGGCCCCCAAGGGCGAGCGACCCCGTGTCGCCCATGAAGATCTCGGCGGGATGCGAGTTGTACCAGAGGAAGGCCACACCCGCCCCGACCAGCGCCCCGCAGACGACCGCCAGCTCCCCGGTCCCCGGGACGAAGCTGATGAGGAGGTAGTCCGCCATCTTGGCGTTGCCCGCGGCGTAGGCGAAGATCCCGTAGGTGAGCGCCACCGTGACCGTGCAGCCCATGGCCAGTCCGTCCAGCCCGTCGGTCAGGTTGATCGCGTTCGAGAACCCGACGATCCAGAAGTAGACGAACACGACCAGCATCGCGATCGGCATCGCGGCAATCATGGGGTGCTTGACGAAGGGAACCCACAGCTCGCGGATCTTCTCGGAGCTCGACGGCTGCATGAGCAGCGCCGCGAGCGCCAGCAGCGTGATCACCGTCTGCCAGAAGATCTTCGCCCAGGAGGAGATGCCGTCCCTGTTCTTGCGCACGACCTTGAGGTAGTCGTCCCTGAACCCCACCGCCGTCAGCCCCGTGTAGACGAAGAGCGCGACGACCACCCAAACGTTCGGCGCGGCCCAGAGCAGGGAGCTCCCCAGCACGCACGCGAAGATCAGCAGGCCGCCCATCGTGGGGGTGTTCTTCTTGTCGAACCGGCTCGCGAGGTCCCCGGTCCTGTCGTCGTCGTAGTGCTGGCCGAACTTCAGGCGGCGCATGTGCCCGATCAGCCAAGGGCCGATGATGAATCCGATCAGGGCCGCGGTGCCCGCGGCCAGGAGCGTGCGCGTGCTGATGTAGCGCAGCACGCGCAGCGGGCCGAACAGGTCGTCGTAGTTTGAAAGGAGGCTAAGCATGGGCGGACTCGGCGTATTCGGGACCCGCGAACGCCCTTTCCAGCTCGTGCCTTCTGCTCCCCTTGACGAACACCGATCCCCGGAACGCGGCAAGCCGGTCCGCGAGCGGGCCCACCTTATCGGCCACCAGGATCTGGCCCGCGCCGGCACCGGACTCGAGGGCCCCGTCGCGGACGGCGCCGGCGAGCGCCCCCACCGCGACAAGCTGGTCCCCTGGCCCGAGCCCAAGCGAGCGGCCGAGCTCCAGGTGATAGCGAGGCGCATCCTCCCCCAGCTCCTCCATGCACCCGATGACGAAGAGCCGCGGCTCCCCGCGCGGGGCCACGGCGCGGAACGCCTCGAGGGCGTCGGCCATCGAGGCGGGGTTGGCGTTGTAGCAATCGAGGTAGAGCCTGCGCCCATGGGAGTTCCTCCATTCGCCCCGGAGCGCGACGGGAAGCCATGATGGAAGCCTCTCCCGGAGCTCCGGGACGCCCACGCCCAGCCTCTGGGCCGCGCAGAGCGCGATCGCCGCATTCTGGGCCATGCCCCCGGTCACCCGCCTGAGCGTGAAGGCCTGCGGGCCGTTTTCCAGGCCAAGGGTGATCGACGTCTCGAGCCCGGAGTGGGACACGGTGAAGGGGACGCGCCCGGGGGCGGCGCCGGCCGGGAGCTCCGCAACCGGCTCCACCTGCACGCAGGCCGCGGCGGGCAGCGCCCTGAATGCCGCGAAACCCGCGCAGGAACTCGGGAATATGCAGGTGCCCCCCGCGCGCATGGCGCCGGCGAGCATGGCCTTTTCCCGGGCCACGCCCTCCAGGCCTCCCAGGTGGTCGAGATGGGCCGGGGCAACAAGGGTCACCAGGACGATGTCGGGCTCAATCATCCCGGCGAGGACTCCCATCTCGCCCGGGGCGCTGATTCCCGCCTCCACGACGGCGTACCGGTGGCGGGCGGGCTCGAGCCTGCAGAGCGTGAGGGGGACCCCGATGTGGTTGTTGAGGTTTCCCTCGGTCGAAAGGACGCCCCCCTCCTCACCGCCAAGGAGGACGGAGAGCAGGTCCTTCGTCGAGGTCTTGCCCGCGCTCCCGGTTATCCCAACCACGGTTCCGGGGAATGCCCTCCGGTGCTCGCGCGCCACCGCCTGGAGCGCCGCCAGCGGGTCGCCCACGACCAGCTGCGGGAGACCGGCTCCGGGCACCTCCCTCGAGACGACAGCGGCCGGCGCCCCTGCCCTTCGCGCCTCGCCCAGGAAGTCGTGGCCGTCGCGCTTGCCCGTCCTCAGGGCGACGAAGGCCTGTCCGGGAGCCAGCCGGCGAGAGTCCACCGAGAATCCCCTGGGCGCGGCATCCGGAAAGGACGACCACCGGCCACCCGTCCAAGCAGCGAGAGCCTTTGCGTCGAACGAGGGCATCAGGTTCGCAGCGCCTTGATCGCTATCAGCTCCCTCACCACCTGCCTGTCGTCGAAGGGGATGACCGTGTCGGCGAATTCCTGGTAGCCCTCGTGCCCCTTGCCGGCGATCAGCAGGCTGTCGCCGGGCTTGGCCCCGTCCAGGGCGATGCTGATGGCACGGCGCCTGTCGTCGATCCACGCGATCCGGGACGGGTCGCTCACGCCCGCCCGCATGTCATCGAATATCCCCTCGACCTTCTCCGTGCGCGGGTTGTCGGCCGTCGCATAGGCGAAGTCGGCGAACTCCTGCACCGCCGCCACCATCCTCGGCCTCTTGGTGCGGTCGCGGTTCCCGCCGCAGCCGAACACGACCAGAAGGCGCCCGGGCGTGATCGCCCTGAGCATGCCGAGCGCGTTGCGCAGGGCGTCGTCGGTGTGCGCATAGTCGACGAGGACGTTGAACGGCTGCCCCTCCTCGATGCGCTCCATCCTTCCGGGCACTCCCTTGAACTCGCGCATCCTCGGCGCAAACACGCCCGGGTCGCGGCCGAGCGCCCAGGCGGTCGCGGCCGCGGCCAGGAAATTTGAGACGTTGTAGCGCCCCAGGAGCGGCGATTCGATCTCCGCGGCGCCGGCCGGCCAAGCAAGCCTCAGCCTCGTGTCACGGAAATTGAGCACCACGTTCTCCGCCCGCACGTCCGCCCTCGGGTTCTCCCCAAAGGTCACAAGCCGCGCGTCGGGCACCTCGGCAGCTATCCTCGACGCAAGGATCTCCCCGTACGGGTCGTCGAGGTTGACCACGGCCACCCGCGGGACGGGTCCGACCCCCCCCGTGAAGAGCCTGGACTTCACCTCGAAGTAGGACTCGAGCGTCCTGTGGAAGTCTAGGTGGTCGCGGGTCAGGTTCGTGAAGACGGCGACCGCGAACTCGAGCCCGAGCACACGCTGCTGCGCGATGCCGTGCGAACTCACCTCCATCACGGCGTTCCGGCAGCCCGCTTCGCGCATCTGGGCAAGCATGCCGAAGATGTCGAGCGACTCGGGCGTGGTGCGGAACGAGGGGACCGTGCGGGCGCCGAGGTCGTAGCTGATCGTGCCGAGGAGCCCCACCCGCTCGTTCCCGTTCAGGAAGTGGCGCACCAGGTGCGTGACGGTCGTCTTTCCATTCGTCCCGGTGACCCCTACCACCGAAAGGGAGCGGTCCGGGAACTTGTAGAAGCGCTGCGAGACGCGCGCCAGCATGGCCCGGGCGTCGGCCACCTGCACGAACGTGACCTTGGCAGGCGGATGCACGGGGATCTTCTGCGCGATGATCGCGGAGGCTCCCCTGCTCACCGCCTCGTCCACGAACGAAAGCCCGTCTGAGCGCAGGCCGGGCAGCGCGAAAAACAGGTTCCCGGGGACGACCCTGCGGCTGTCCATGACCAGGCCCGAGATGGGTCGCTCAAGGCTTCCCTTGATCGCGACGATCTCCCCTTCGTTGATGTAGTCTGAGAGTATGGGTGCCATTTTGAACGCTCTGTTGTATTCAAGGTACTCAGCGGACCTGCGGCGCAAGGGCTTGTCCCGGAATGCGCGCACAAGCGCGTGGTTCTGGACGAGGTAACCGATCACCGGTCCCCTCCCATCGCATAGGCCTGCTTCGTGTCGGAATCGTGGATGGTCGGACGGATATCCAGGTAGGGTATCAGCCTTTCCCCTAGGCGTTTAAACACGGGTGCCGCCACCTTAGCACCCTTGGCGACCCCCCCGGGACAATGCGCGTCGGCATCGTCAACAATGACGGCTATCGAGACTTGGGGATGAGACGCCGGGAAAAACCCTATGAACGAGGCCACGTGGTTCGTCATGGAGTAGCGCAGGGCCGTTGAACCGTCGGCCAGCGTGACCGGCATGAGTTTTTGCGCCGTGCCTGTTTTCCCCGCGCACTCGAATCCAGGTATGGCCGCTAGACGAGCTGTCCCCTGGGTCGATACGACGTTTTCGAGGAGCCGAGCCATGATGTGCGCGGTCTCAAGCGAGATCACCCTGCGCTCCTCAACCCGCCCGAACGTGTACACGAGCTCGCCGTGGGAGTCCCGGATCTGCCGGATGACCTGGGGCTTCAGAAGCACCCCCCCCGAAGCGATGACCATCATCGCCTGCTGCATCTGGAGCGCAGTCGCGGTCACGGACTGGCCCATGGGGATGCGCGTTATCGTCATGTTGTCCCATTTTTCCGGGGCCTTCAGGTTGCCCGTCACTTCGCCCCCCACCGGGAACCCCGTGTGCTGACCAAATCCAAATGCGCGCGCGTAGTCGTAGAACCGCCGGTCTCCCAGTCGCATGGCCAACTGCGCGGCGCCCTTGTTGGAGGACTTGGCGATGATCTCGGCAACGCTTAACGGGTGGTCGAAGTGGTCTCCCACGTCTTCCCTCGGCAAGCTCCTGACAATCCCGTTGTAGTCGATCTTCTCGAGCGTGCAGTCGAACTCGGTGCGGGGAGTCACCAGTCTCTCGTTGAGGGCCCCGGACGCAGCAACGATCTTGAATACCGATCCGGGCTCGTATTCGTCGGCCACGGCGACATTGCGCATTCTGCCCTGCTCGTCCCGGGTGAGCTTGTTGAACCGGTTCAGGTCGAAAGACGGGTAGTTTGCGAGGGCAAGAATGAACCCAGTCTGGGGGTCGCTCACGATGATCGTGGCTTTCTGCGGCGAATACTCCTGCGCAAGCTTGGCCAGCTCGTCCTCCACGATGTTCTGTACCGTCCCATCGATCGAGAGGGACACGTTGAACCCATCGACCGCGGGCACTTCGCGGGTGCGAAACTGGGCGAGCTCGCGGCTCTTTCCGTCCTTCTCCGACTCAAGCCACCCGTTCTCCCCCCTCAGGTAGAAATCGGCATAGTGCTCCATTCCAGCCACGGGCCGTTCATGCCCGTCCACGTAACCGATAATGTGGGCCGCCATTTCATTGTGTGGGTAGTCGCGCCGGTAGACCCGGCTCCCGTACACCCCCTTTACACCCAACTTCGTGATCTGGGTGTAGACCGACTCCGGAACCTTGTCGCTAAGCTTCGCCCAGCGGATCGGTCTGTTGCCATCGGTATCAGGCTCGTCGAGCCGGGTGTCGTCGGCCTTCTGATCGTCGTCGTCCGCGTCCAGCCCCGGCTGGGCAGGCGCAGCCGTCGGCAATGGGCCAAGGGTGATTACCGCCGCCTGGGGCAGGCTAACGGCCCGGATTCCCGACTTCACCGACGCCGGGCGCGTCTTTGTCATGCAGGCTCTCTCCAGATCGGCCAGCGGCATCCCGATCAGGGTGGCAAGCTCCGGCCATTTCGCCCTGTCCTCGCTCCTCACGAACTGGGGGTCGACCCCTAGGACAACGACCGACCGGCTGGTCGCCAGGAGCGCCCCGTGCGCATCCACGATGTCGCCCCTGCGGGCGTTGTCCACGATCAGCTGCCGGCGGGCCTCGTCGACCGAGCGAAGGAGCTCGTCGCGGTCGATAACGTGCAGCCAGACCAGCCGGGCCTCAAGGCCCGCGAACATGGCCAGCACCAGGCTCGCTAGAAGGGCGATTCTGTAGCTGGAAGTGAAGCCCTTCGACATGGGGAGTCAGGCGGCGTCAGTGCGCAAGTGCGACGCGCAGGCTTATCGTCGCCGGCCCTTCTCCGAAGAGTTTGCGATTGTGGAGTGACGCCAGGCGCATGACCGGGTCCTCGGAGACACGGTGAACCTGGGTCTCGCCGGGGGGCACCAGGCCTATGCGCCACTCGGTGTTTCTCTGGTTGAGCACGGCGGGGTCCTGCTCGGCGGCGATCGCGGCATCGGTCTCCTCGATGCGGCGCTCCAGGTCCGCTATCGAGGACTCGAGGAGCTTGTTCTCATTGGCGACCACGGAGATCTGGTGGCGCATCCAGACGGTGCCAAGGCCTATCGATGCGCTCCCGCAGATCGCCACGAGCGCATAGACCAGAAACTGGTTAACGAAAGCCTGGGAGCTCGCCTTCTTCATTGTTCGCATTACAACTTCCTGATTGCCCGCAACTTGGCCGAGCGGCTTCGCGGATTTTCCCCAACCTCGGCCTCGGACGGCACCACGGGCCGGCGGGTGAGGGCCTCGGCGCTTCGTGTCCGCAGGTCGTTCGGGGTCGAGTCGTCCGCGTTCTCGGGCATGCCACACATCCGCCTGAAGAACTGCTTCACCGGGCGGTCCTCCAGGGAGTGAAAGCTGATCGCGCAGAGGACGCCCGCGGGGAGCAGCTTCTCAAAAGCCGCCGGAAGGGCGCGCTCGATGGCGCCTATCTCGTCATTGACAGCTATCCTGATACCCTGGAACGCCCGCGTTGCCGGGTGTATCCTCGAGGTGTGCCGGTCGCGCGCCGGTATTGCCTCGCTGATCAGCGAGGCGAGCGACGACGTCCTCCCGAGCGCCCCCGTGCCCCGCGCCCCGACGACGGCGCGGACCACGCGGCGCCAGTGGGTCTCCTCGCCAAAGTTGCGGATGGCGCACACGAGCATTTCCTCGGTCGCCGTCTCCAGCCAGAGGGATGCAGGAACTCCGGTCCTCGGGTCCATCCGCATGTCGGCTGGCGCATCGGTGCGGAACGAGAATCCCCTCTCGGGATCGTCGAGCTGGAATGATGACAGGCCAAAGTCGAAGAGGATGCCGTGGAAGCCCGACTCGGCCACCATGGCCAGCTTCCCGAAGTCCCTGTCGATGAGGGTGAACCTGCCCGGGAAGTCGGCCGACAGCACCTCGGCCCTCGACGCCGCCTCCGGGTCGCGGTCGAGAGCCACGACGCTCACGCCCTCGGCCGCCTCGAGGACGGCCCTTGAGTGCCCGCCGCCCCCGAAGGTGCAGTCGAGATACCGTCCCCCGACGACAGGCGAAAGGAATCCCAGGACCTCGCCGACGAGGACGGGTTTGTGTCCGGGGGTCATGCGCGCGACCGCGAACTCAGGTGGAGCCAGTCGCATGGATGAGGGGCTTCGCGCGTTCCTGCCGCCTGCCCGCCACCAGCCGAAGGACGAGGCCGTCGCGGACGCGGGGAATGGCGCTTGAGTGCGCAACGGCAAAGTCGTTGGCATCGATCCATGCCGGGAAGGCATGAGAGACGGCCATCGTGGCCGCCTTGTTCAATAGAGCACGGGTGGATGAAATCTTCGCAGGTTGGTTCATGGTCAGATCCCAAGGCGTCGCATAATGTCGCCGAAGTTCTCCCCGGACGTGCGCGCCTCAACCTTCTGCCACCGGGAAGGCGAATACATGTTGAACTTGGTGAGGGAGCCCACGAGGACCGCTTCCTTCGCGATCCCGGCGTGCTCCAGCAAATCGGCCGTGAGGCCGACGCGCCCTTGCTTGTCGAACGAGAAAGACTGGGTCTGGGCAAAGAAGCGCGATGCGAAGTCCTGGCCCGCGCCGTCGCTCAGCGCCATCTGCGCAATCTTCGCGTGAAGCTTCTCGACCTCGGAGGGCGGCAGCACGGCCACGTAGCCGTCCGGATGCGGCGTCGCGAGGAAGGCGTCCCCGTCCGAGTGCGCCGCGCGCCATGCCGAAGGGATCGTGACGCGACCCTTTTCGTCTAGGGAGTGCCTGAATAGGCCCGTGAAAAATGCTTTGCCGGGATGTGCCATGGGGAAAGCGGAGAGAGGACCCGCCCCACAATACCCCATTTCAACCCATTTTAACCCACCTTGGTCAAGCTTAGACTACCCTTTGGGATCACTTTTTCACGGGCCTTTGAGCCAGAAACGGCAGTGTAAGGAATCGAAACCCACCCCGACGTTCAGCGACTCATACCGACTCCGCAGGGTAAGGGTGCTTGCGCAGATCCATGGGCTGGGCGACTTAAGGGATAAACCGTTGCCTACTACTGCAGATGGATTTCCAAGCTCGACCGGCGTAATCTTTACTGACTTCCGTCTGAACGGTGCGGTCTGTAAAGATTTGGCAGGCGCCTTCCCCGGGAGAGGTCACTACTCACCCCTGCAACGCAGCGACTCAACGGGCGCAGTCAAGGTCTCAACCAGACGGCGCCCCACCCTCGCCCTCAATAGGAAGGCGCCCAGAGCAGGGAGAGCCAGAGTCCATCGTCATCGAGCGGCGATGCCAATTCGAACAGTTCGGCTTCCTCGTTGGCCTTGGAATGCGGAAAGGTATGGGCTCCAAGGTTGGCTTCCAAGTCGGACCCTCTTCCCCAGGGTACACGATGCTGTCCTCGGAGACGGGCTGCGTGGACTCCAACCAACGGCCATCGGTCTTGGTTCGGTTTTCCCGCCAGCAACGTACATTCCGTCGATCGGAGAATACTGCAATTACGGCATGCTTCGAGAGCTCGGCATCGCGGATGGCGGCTGAGACGGGCGCCACATTGAATCGCCGGGTGTCCTCCTCAATCAGCAGCATGACTATTCGGCAGACGATGTCATCCTTGCTGATGAATTTTAGAAATGCCTCGATCACGGACGCTCATCCAGGTTGGGATGCATGGTTCCTGACTGAATCGACACCGATTAGTCGAAGAATCTCGTCCGCATTACCTTCATTTGGGCGAACAATACCAATTGATCGTAGTCAAGGCGTCCAGACGGCCCACGGAAGTATTCTGACGCTTGGTAAGTTTGGTGTGCTGCAGCTTCCATCAGAATAAAGATGCGAGCATAAGTGCCAAATGGGACGCCGCCTTAACCGTTTGTCCCAACATACTCAGTGGGGTGCAGTCCTACTTGATGCCGTGTTGACCTTGGGTGGCGAGCAACAGATCCGAGGCGAATCGCAATGACCGGATCCGGAATGCCGCCGCGGTTTCTGCGGCCGATTCTAGCTGCATGCTCAAAGGGTCGCTCCAAACCACGCTCCCACCCCGGCAGTCAAGGCCATGGCGAACGCGCCCCAGAAAGTTACCCGGGCGACTGAAACCCCCACGGGTGAACCACCGACCCGGGCCGCCAAAGAACCCAAAAGGGCGAGAAACAGGAGCGAGCTGCCGGACACCGTCCAGACCAAGGCCGGTAGCGGCACCAGGAGAACGAGCCCCAGCGGTAAAAATGCGCCGACCGTGAAACTTCCCGCCGACGCGAAGGCCGCTTGGATCGGACGGGCGCTCAGGGTGTCAGAGATGCCGAGTTCATCACGGGCGTGAGCCCCGATGGCATCCTTGGCCGTCAATTGCACCGCGACTTGGTGGGCCAGCTTCTCGTCGAGTCCGCGGGCAACATAGATGGCGGTCAGTTCGGCGTGTTCGCCATCAGAGTCCGTGGCCAGCTCTATTCGTTCCCGGTCCAAATCCGCTCGCTCCGTGTCCGCTTGGGAACTGACCGACACGTATTCGCCGGCCGCCATCGACATTGCGCCTGCGACCAATCCGGCCATGCCGGCAACCAGCACGCTGTTGCGGCTCGCTTCAGCCGCGGCCACTCCGACAATCAAACTGGCGGTGGAGACGATGCCGTCATTTGCGCCCAACACTGCGGCACGAAGCCAGCCAATGCGGTGGGTGCGGTGTTTTTCAGTATGCTTCATCCGATTGCCTTGGTTGGCGCAGGCTATCCCGAAAGCCGTTTGACCGCTATGGGGTGTTAAAAGTAGGTTGTTCAAATCCGTCGGAATGAGTTCCCGCGCCGCCCCGTAAATCCGTTGGCATGTGTTCACATCCGAAACGGCAAGAGTCCCTGCAGTTTTTACACTTGATCGCCCATTTCATCGGCATGAGATGCAGTTTCTAACAAAACGGCAGGAAATGTAAGAAATCGGAAGTCACCCCGACGAGGTAGGACCCAAACCGATGGCACAAACCCGCGCGAAATCGCTCGTCCCTCTTGTGCTATCGGATGCGGTTTAGATCGGACTTAGCCATGCCGATGGCCTCACAGCTGCGCCATCAAGCAATTCACAAATTCCCGGGCGATTGGTGCACACTTGGAAGATTTGGGCCATTTCTCGACCTCCAGACCGGGCAACCCATGCCGACGGCCTATCTGGCGAGGCGCCTGAAAATTACCGCAAGGAAATCAAGCCGATAACCCGCACCGCAGGTAATTCCGATTCCCGGTGCCCAGCGTACCTTTGATGGTGGAATTTCAAATACCCCACCTTCCCGTTTCGCATCATAGAGGAAGGCTGCCTGGGCATGGTCGGGGTTCGGGGGGAGATTGACCGGGATGGGACTCTTATTGCGACGATCCCTTCCGTCTTTCCGGGCAGGGTGCTTGTGAATCTCCAGTGGACCGTCAATCTGGAACCATGACATTTCCAAGCAAACGCTGCTTCATCACTGGTGGCGGTTCCGGCATTGGCCGAGGGCTTGCAGTGGCGCTCGCCGCCCAAGGTACCCGAGTCATCATAGCGGGGCGGCGCGTCGAAGCTCTTCAGGAAGTCTGCAAGGCTAACCCTGGCATCGAAGCCTACGCCCTCGATATCACCGACAGATCAGCTCTCGAGCGCGCCGCGAAAGAGGTACCCGACAAGTTTGGTGCCTTGGATTGCCTCTTCAACAATGCCGGAGTTCAGCGACAGCACGACCTGAAGACGTCCACTCCGGTCGACTTCTGCGATCTCGAGATCGACACGAACCTTCGCGCGCTAATGTCCTGCACGGCGGCGTTTCTACCTCACCTTCTCGCCCAGCCGAGCGCTCGGATTGTGAACATTACAAGCGGACTAGCGTATGTTCCCTATACAGTGATGCCCGTGTACTGCGCAACGAAGGCAGCGCTCCGGTCGTTCACCCTTTCTCTGCGCCATCAACTTAGGACGACTTCTGTCCGCGTAATCGAGCTATCGCCGCCGGCGGTCTCGACCGAGCTTCACGACTACATGGGCCCTAAAGGACGGGAAATCGGAATTCCGCTCGATGAATTTGTTCGCGAAGCCATGGAAGCCCTGAATTCGGGATCCGAGGAGATCCACGTGGCTAACGCTAAGAACCTGTTCGCCAACCCCGCGGAATCGTTTACGCGCTTAAACGGCTGAGCGCTTCACTCCGCTCTCAGAGAGATCTGGAACCCAGCCCGTCAACCAAGGCAACTGTGCGACGTTATCTGTATTGCGTTGCACCTCGGATGCTACATTGGACGCCGGGTCTTCGACCAATAGTAGAAGGCAAGGCTCCCTTGGTAGAGAAGGGTGACGCTGCAGATCGCCGCCGCGATGATCAGGCGCAGGTTGGCGGCCATTCCCAGCACTTCGGACGCCTGGTCGCCGGACTCCTTGATTAAGTCCGAGATTTCAGCGGATAGGGGCTCCGGGTGTAGGAGGGTCCATCCGGCGTAGGCCCACGCTCCCGCCACAAGAAGGAGCTGGCTGCCCATGAGCCTCAGGCGGGCGCCGGGCAACCGGCCGATGTAACGGCGGTAGCCGTCGAGTTCGCACCATCCGCACGCAGCCACGGCAGCGCCGATAAGGAAACCGCCGACACTAATGGAGAAGATGGCCAGGATCATGGAGGGAACCCCCATCACCAGGAGCCCGTAACCGTCAAACTTCGCCATCCTGAGCACCGGGATCGCAGTCGCAGCGCCCTGGACGCACGGCGGCTCGCCCTGGCGACTCCGAACCGAGGTCAGCACCGCGGCTGCGGCCAACTCGGAAGCCAGGAGCCTCGCCTTTTCATCCGGCACGCCATGCCCGAGGAGTTCGGTATAACGCTTCTGCCAGATGTCGGCGTATTCGGTAGGCGTATCCACTCACGCCTTATGGCAGAAACCATGACCGCGTCCAACCGAGATTAGCAGATCGAGTGCGCCTTCACAGGTGCTCTCTTTGCTTAGACACCCGAGCAATCACAACTCCGTAAAAATAATGGCGGATACATAGTAGCCACAGTAGCCAGGGCAAAATCGATAGCAGCGTCATCCACTTGAATGCCGGTTGCGCCACCAGCTGCCCAGACATGGCGGCAGCTCGCTGATCGAGGCCCATCTTGAGGTACATTTCCCCGAGATCAGCTCGCAAAAAAGTCACTAGAGCTGAGATCTCACCCAGAACCAGCATCCCCAGCGCGATCCACCACGCTTGGACCTGGAGCCGGTAAAACCCTCTTGCTAAGTAGAGAAGCAATCCACCGATGAGTCCCGTTGCGAGCAGGCCCGCCCCGCCGGCGAGGAATACTCCAAAAACTGGAACGACATGGAACCACGCCATCACGCAAAGAACGCCGAATCCACCGATTCCCATCGGTAAACTGAGGGCGAGAACCGGGAGGGGGCAGCGATCGGTCCACCGCTCGACCGGATCGCGAACCTCACAGGTGCGTTTCACATGGGGGCTGCGATAAAAGAGAAACAACGCACCCGGAATGACGATGTAGACGATGAGCATGAACACCGCAGTGAAGATCTTCACGATCCGCAACACTGTGGGCTGGAGCGTCGGCTGGCCTTGCTGGGTCATTACGTCGAACATATGCGGCAGGACGAAGGACATGCTGGCGCACGAGAAGATTCCGCCGATGAGCGCCACCGCGGAGCCACACAGCAGTATTGCGCGAGCCCAGCGTCGGGCGTTGATCGAGCCAATTCCAAGCCAGATAAACGCAACGGCAAACACCCCATACATCGCAATCGCTGGAGCGAACGCGTACGGCGACGGTGCTGGACCGGAGCTGCCCTTGGATACCGCCAGACCGAGCAGGACGGCCAGCATCGCCAGGGCGCACACACACCCGATCGCGACTTCGAGGACTCCAAAAAGAACGAGGCCGGTTTTGCGATCGCTATATTCGGAGGCAACTTGGGTCGTCATGGGGGTATTACAGGACTGATGCTCGGCTTGGTTGTTAATTCGGGAGAATTGCCGGTGGTCTCAAGTCCGGGTTAAACGCCGGGACAATGGTGTCCAATACGACCAAGGTTAAATATTGTTGCCCCTTGACCGGATCAATCGAATTGGATCCCTGTCCCCTGAACTCACTTAGGCCCTCTAGAATCCGGTGCGTCGGAGCAGAATCGACCACTTTAGGCACTGCGGTTGGCCGCCTCGGGACGTTTGACCATGATTTCGCTTTTGTGACCTCGCCAAACAGCCGGTTTAAAATATGACCACCCAAGGCGCCCGTAGAGCGACTGGTGGTCTAGGGTAAACAGAAACAATCGATCGAACCCTAGAGCCCAAGCTTTCTCTTCAGCCACGCGGCACAACGCTGAAGCAACTCCAAGTCTACGAAATTGGCGCCGAACAAAAACGCCGCCAAGCCATGGCGTTAGATCCTCGCGACCCTCCAAGTCATGAATCCTGAGGGCCGCGGTTCCCAATACCTCACCACCATTGTGGGCTACCCACGCTATTGGAAGTGTATCGGTACTCATGTGCGCATGAAGTTTCGCCAAGCGATTTTCGAGCGTCTCGTCCGGAAGGTATGGCTGCCAATGCGCAGCAATTTCGGGTGCCAAAACCGAGGCAAAAGCCGGTTGGTCGGAAAGGTAACTGATGGTCATAGTGCAGTCGCTCTATCCTTCCGCAGGATGTTGGGCATGGCATCCCAAACTGAAAGGCGAATCAGACTCTCCTAGCGTTCCCAAAAGGGTCCTTTTGGGCTCACACCGGAACCATGCTCCTAACCTGACTGAAAAGTAACAGCCTTTTGATTTCCCTGTGTGGTCCTCGTTGTTTGAAGACGAATCGATAATAGTCGGCCCGCTATCATTCGACTTGGCTAACGTCGCCCCTGCTCTGTCTGATACAACCGCTCCTCAGTGCGTACAGCCGCCCTTCACAATTCTCACTCAATCCAGTTGTGGAATAGACAACGTGGTCTCCTCTTAGGAATCCTCATCACATGTACTGCGTAGAAACAGCGGACTTAGTCCACAGATATACGAACGATGAGTCCGTCCTCAACGGGATCAATCTTCAGGTACCAGAGGGGTGCATATACGGCTTTCTGGGGCCGAATGGCGCAGGCAAGACCACCACATTGAGATTGCTGCTGGGACTCCTCAGAAAACAGAAAGGCTCGATATCGATCTTCGGGAAGGATTTTGAAGCTCAGCGAGTCGACATCCTGAGGAGTGTGGGTTCGTTGGTGGAAAGCCCTTCACTCTACGAGCATCTTACCGCGACCGAAAATCTGGCGTTGCTCCAAAAGGTGTATCAGTGCCCAAAGAACAACATTCATCACGTGCTGGGATTGGTCGGCTTATCTAACACGGGAAACAAGAATTCAGGCCGCTTTTCGCTGGGAATGAAACAGAGACTGGGCATCGCAATGGCTCTCCTCCACACGCCGTCCCTGGTCTTTCTGGACGAACCGACCAATGGGCTGGATCCCAATGGAATCATCGAGATTCGTGAGCTTCTGCGGACGCTGAACCGGAACAACGGAATCACCATTATCGTATCTAGCCACGTGCTTTCTGAGGTCGAAAAGGTTGTTACCCATCTGGGAATTATCGCCAAGGGAAGGCTGGTTTTCCAAGGCGAGCTCGAGGAGTTGAAGAGACGGCAACTACAGGTTTTGTCGGTTTCACTGTGTGTAAGTGATATCGCCAAGACCCTTCAGATCGTATCCCAGCTCTATCCTAAGGCGCATTCCCACGGCGGGAGGGTAATCCTGCCTGCCATTTCGGGCGAAGCCATAGCTATGATCAATCGCAGTCTAATTATTCAGGGAGTGGACGTTTGCGAGATCGAGGTCGTGAAGAATGATCTAGAGAAGATTTTTATGAATTTGGTGTCCTAGCGCCCGTGAATCTACCCTTCACTAACAGTTTTCAAAGCGAGTGGCTAAAGAGCCGACGCAGCCTTTCTTCATGGCTCGTCGTGGTTGGGGGATTGTTCACGCCGTCGATTGTCATCATCGCGCGCCTCGTGCGCCGCGAAAAACTCCATGAAATCTATGCCGCCGAGGGCTTCTGGACCCTGCTGTGGAAAAATTCATGGGAATCAATGGCCATCTTCTTTCTGCCCATGGGCGCGGTCCTAGCCACGAGCTTGATAACTCAGATCGAGTACAAGAACAACGCTTGGAAGCAGGTGCACGCGCTTCCAATGAGCACTGCGACAATCTTTTTTTCCAAATTCGCAGTCATTCTCCTGCTGTTGGTGCAATTCCTAGTCCTCTTTAACCTAGGGATCTATTTGTCGGCGGTCATTCCCTACCTACTTGTCGCCGGTGTACCCTACCCACGAGCACCTATCCCATTTGGGAGTTTCCTCAACGAGGACGGGATGTTCTTTATCGACTGCCTTCCCATAGTCGCGCTCCAGTATCTCATCAGCTTAAGGTTCAGGAATTTCCTGGTACCGGTCGGCGTCGGATTCGTGATCTGGGTGGGAGCTCTTGCGGCGCTCTCCTGGAGATACAATTTTCTCGTTCCCTACACCTATTGTATGGTCGATTTCCTGAAGGACAGCTCCGGGGGAAAAGTGGCAATCCCTGACATCAATCTCCACGCTATAGCGATTGGCTATTTCCTTCTATTTACCGTCGCTGGATATTGGCTTTTCGCCGCGAAAAAGGAAAAAGGATGAACTGCCGGTCAATGATACCGTACAAGATCCCGCTTCGTCTCGACAGCCCTGAGACATAGGGTGCGCAGCCCGCCGGGCCGGTTACCTTCGATGCAGTGTCTAGAGATGGGTGGGTTTTCGACCACCCGTTGCGAAAGGCACGCTCGTTCGAACACATGTTCTCAATGCCCGCTTTGTCCTGGCCACTAGCTATTCAGCGGAAGGGTTAAGGTCAATTGGCGCGACCTATTCCTCCGCACCCGATTGCTGCAGAAGTAGAGACCAGGCGTTCAAGCATGCGGTGACAAGCATAACAGAGACTACTCCTACCAAAAGGAACACCGCGTTGAAGTGCCCACTAAGAATCCGAATGGTCGCCACAATCAAACCGACCGAGGCCAATAGAGGCAGCGCGTATTCCCGGACAACGAGGGCGGTGCTGGGCCGGTTTGTGGCGGCGCGGCGAGCTTTCAAGGCTTGCCGGACTAGAGATGCCCCGCGAACAATGCCTAGAACAAATGGCGAGACGGCAAATCCGATGGGCTCCTGATTCGGAATCAAAAAAACCAAGGAAAGCATCAGTACGAACAGAAAATCCCCAAAGGTACGGACGGCGGTCTCGCGATGATGTGTGCCGTCTGGCCCACGCAGGAGCTGCATATTGATCGAAAGCGCAACGAAAAGCAGCCCCATTAGCGTCGCAGCGGCCGTGGCAACCGCCAGATAGAAGGATTCCCAACCTTTGAGCAATTCGGCGAAAGCGTTCATCGTCTTTGTTAGAAATTGGATCCGTCGAACGGTCTAGGCGATAGTGGAGGAACCAGAAAAGCTCCGGGTCAGGCGGCAGCGGACTCGGGTAGTTCGGCGGCCGGTCTTTTCGGCCATATTAAGGCGACCACGATGCCAAACAACAAATTGGAACCGGTGACTTCGCAAAAATGAACCCAACGAACCGGGTCGGGGAAGAAAGGGCTGGGCTGGATCAAAGGAGCCACCCCGCTGATTAGGGTGAAGGATAGGCCGACGGTGACGGCCGCAAAGAGTCCGGGTCGGCCCATCATACGCGCCAGCAGAGCGCAGACGCCGACGAATACCGGACCACGCAGGAGCAGTTGCAAGGCTACGACCTGACCGAGCGATGGCATGGTTTGGGTTGCATAAAAATCCCGTACGAACGGCAGGCTGATCACAAAAATGCCGGCGACGAAATAGATGATCAAATAGATGAAATCGCAAAGAACGAAACGCCAGAGCATACCGCCGATGGTGCGTGTGGGAAGCACAGGATAACGCGGCGGAGAATCTGCCGCCGGACGGAAGATAGCGGCCCAGAGCGGTACGATGAGCGCGTATTTCAGGGGAGATGCTGCGAGACTCCACAATATCACCGTGTCTACCTTAAGGAAGATTACGCCCTCGATGACATTGACGACTTGTATGGCCAACGGGACGGCTGAAAGCGCCAACGCCAGTTGCAGCCTGCGCCACGGGGCGCTCGAGGCAAGGAAGCCAACCGAGACCGCCACAATCGCGTTTGCCCCAGACGACCATGCCAGAACATTATGTCCGGCAATCTGCTTCATGGGAAACAAGACTCCGACGACGAAGTCGACTGCCATAAACATGACCCAGGTGAAGCAGGTCATGCGCATGATTGAGGGTGTTTTCATGAGGGATTAGTTTCTTTCGAACTTCGTGCAATCGGCTATCGCATCGCTATTCTCTTACAGCACGGTTTCGCAGCTCCTAATGCCGCGATCCAAGGCCAGACAACCAACCAAAAATGGTCGAGGTCTGGCGCCTGCTGGGCCGGAATAGGACAAAGAGAAACGCAACCCAGAGCACCAGCGCCACGGTGAGGACGGGAACGAGCCAAGTCGGCAAAGCATGATCGGCCTCCGCGCCCTCGACGGCGTGCCTAACAGCCATCCAGACATTCAGGCGCCCGTTTAGAAGCAGCAGGAGGGCAGCCGCCATCAAGCCGGATTGAATGCTCGCAGCGCGCCCCAAAGCGGCGCCCGATTTTCCCCGGCCCTGAAAATAGGCAAAAAATGCGAGCACGAGCATGACACACAAAGCGAGCGCCACCCCAGTGCGATCGGCGCAGCGCCAAGCGAGGACGATCAGCCAGGAAAACATGGCCAAGTGGGATCCAACCACCAACGCCACCAGGGTCCGTCGCCGCAACGGTTGCGCGGGTTCCAACGCAGCTTCTCCTGCCCGCGCTCCGTTCGCAAGGCGACCGCGGAAATAGACCACCAGAACAGTGATCGTGGCCGCCACAAAGAGCCACCAGAAGAACGCCAAGGACACGAAATGGACCCGGTCCCCTCCCCCAAAATACCTCACCGTCCGATGGACGGACCATTCACCGATAACCGCCAATCCAATGTAGATGGCCCAGGCCAGGAGGATTGGAACGATGCGTCGACGACGCAGGACTGGGTTGGCCGTGCCATCGCAGATAACCATACAGTACGCCGCCAACCCGGCGACGATTCCGAGAAAAGGTGCCAAAATGAGGAAGAATCCTCCCGCTAGGCCGGATTTGGCTAGTGCCGAGCCCTTGCCCAACCCGGCTCCGGCGGCCGCAACCGAGCCGATCGGAAGAGCGTTGATGACGGCCATGGAAAAGACCCGGCCGGGGGCGGTCCGGCGCAGGGTGCTTTCAACCTGGGACTGCACCTCCTCCTGCAGCAACTTGCGGCCTCGCGACAACCGCTGCCTCGCCGTTTCCTCAGAAAGCCCCAGGGAAGCCGCCAACTTCTCGATCGAGCAGTGTTCCCGGTAATAAAGGATGAGCGGCTCCCGATAGAGCGGCGGGATGTTTTCGACCGAGCGCCAGAGGAGTGCCTCTTCCTCACTGCTCACCGCCTGATCGGAGGGCATTGCCTCAGGAGTCGGAGTATCGGGTGCGTACTCAAGTTCAACGGCGCGGCGTACCGGTTCATTGAGGCCTTCGCGGCGGTCACGGTGTAGGCGGTTGCGCACGATGCCACACAGCCACCCCCGCAGCCTTTCAGGTTCCTTCAGGGAATCGATCTGTGTCCACGCGGCCAGGAAGGTCTCCTGAGCAACATCCTCGCTGCGGCTCACGCTCCCGGTTCCACTGTAGGCAATGGAGCAAACCAAGTTCTGGTAGCGTTCGACAATCTGACGGAATGCGCCGCGACTCCCTTTCCGACTCTCCATGACTAACATCGCATCGCTGTCTTCTGTCTCGCTCATCGTTCGTTCATCATGGCTTTGAACAAGTGCCCGAAACGAGAGGAAAGGTGACAGGAAATCCGAAGTAATGACCTATTCCCCCTTGCGAAGCCATGATCAGCCAGTTTGCACGTGTAAATCCGTTGGAATGATTAATCGCGCAGGCCTGTAAGGTGGTCGGTATGAGTTCGACACGCCTCTGGCATGAGTCGTTGCGTTCGCCCCCAAAATCAGGCCTCCCCGTCGGCAGGAGTTGTGATTTCTAACAGGACTGTGGGAAATCGGAAGCCACCCCGACGGACTACGACTCATGCCATCATGCCCTTCGTCCCGATCCGACCGGACCTGGTCGATCCTGACTGACCGACATCACGTTCAAGCAGACTCCCGAGGGATAGCTGCACCTGGCGGCCATCCTCGGCTAATGGAGCCGCAGGCTCGTCGGCTGGAGCTGCCGAGCTACGCTGTGCGCACCTGCATTGAAATTCCCCTTGGCGCTTCGAACCCCGGCGTTGCGAATCTGCCGGAATTGGGAACTATGGGGTTCACGACATCCCGGAGCCGTGACCGCCGCCCCAGGACTTGCCATTGACGACGCGTTCAGAGCTTTACCTATGCACCCCCAAAGACCCGCCCAGTTCCAGAGGATCGTCCAATTCGCGTGTGCCGCCGCCGCCCTAGTCCTCGCCGCCGGCACCCGATGCGCCGCCGATGAGCCGAAGTCAGGATTCGCCATTCACGACGGGGACCGCGTGGTGTTTTACGGCGACAGTATCACCCAGGACGGAGGGTATGCCTGTTTTGTGGAGGAATATTGTAGGACCCGCTTCCCCGGACTTGACGTCCGCTTCTACAACGCGGGCGTCGGCGGAGACACCGTTCAGGGAGGAGGCGCCGGGGAAGTCCGCGTGAGGCTCGACCGCGACGTCATCCGCCACAAGCCCAGCATCGTCACCATAATGCTTGGGATGAACGACGGGCATTACAGGAGGCTCGAGCCTGCAACCCTCGCATCGTTCACGGACGGCTACCGGGCGATCGTCGCAAAGGTGAGGCAGGCGCTGCCAGGGGCCCGCATCTATCTGATCCGCTCCTCTCCGTTCGATGACGTTGCGCGTCCGCCTGACTTTGAGCCCGGCTACATGGATGTGCTTCGGAAGATGGGCGAAGCCGTTGCCGAGATAGCTCGCGAGCAGAACGCCACGGTCGTCGATTTCGGCGGTTCGGTGGCGGAGGGGCTCAAGCTCGCGGTTCACAACGATCCGGAGCGCGCCCACCACCTGCTCCCCGATCGCGTCCATCCAAGCCCGGCAGGACATATCTTGATGGGCGCAACGCTGTTGCGGGCGTTGGGTGCTTCGGCGGTGGTCAGCCGCGTGGAAATCGATGCAGAGGAGGCGAAGTTGGCCAAGGCGGAGAACGCGAAACTGAGCGACCTGAAGGTGTCGGCTGGCCTGATCACGTGGAACGAACTGGACCAGTCATCGCCCCTTCCGCTGAACTTCAAGGATGCAAACGTGGAACTTGCGCAGATTGCGGGAGCGGATCTCGAGTCTTTGGATTCCGAAGAACTCGTTGTGCGTGGACTTCCCAAGGGGCGTTACGAGGTCCAGGTCGACGACAAGGTCATCGGCTCGTTCTCCGGCTCCGAGCTGGCCCGCGGCGTCAATCTTGCCCTGCTCGACACGCCCATGCGCTGGAAGGCGTACCCGGTGGTTTGGGGCAGTGAGGAGGGTCGCAATGTGCAGCTCCTCGAACGCAACCTGAGGCACGGCGCAGCCGGCGATCAAGGCGCAGTGGCCGCCGCCGACTTTCTGCTGGCAAAGGATGAGTCGGACCAGGCTTTGCGTTCAAAAGGAGCGATTCCGGTGGAGCGACACTTCAGAGTGCAGTTCGTTCCCTAGGGCGGGATCGGATCCAGCCAAGAAGCGGATCTTGGCTCGGGTGCCCACTGCGTTGTTTCCGCTGTAGATTCCTCCAGCCAGGTGATTCGGGAGGACTCCGGGATGCCGCGTGGTGCCGGCTCCCCCCAAAGGTTCACCTCTTTGGGTCGAAGTGGTGTGACATGGATTAGAGCCGGACGGCGGGCGCACCGCAAGACATGGCCCTCTCGCGGAAGACGCGCCCGCCTGACCCAAAGTTTTTGGGCGCCGTTCGTCGGGTCCATTAGGCCGCAGAACCGGCAAGCCAGTCATCCCTCCTGGTCCTTCAAATTCCGGCTTCGCCAGGAGCTTCCATGCCTCTGGCGGATCGCTCCCCATTAGAGAAGCCTTTGAGGAGGAGTTGCCAATTTCGTTCACGGAAATCGATCCCGTTGTGTGTGAGAAGCTGAATTATCCTCCGCCTCAAAACGTCGACAGGGTCAAATCGGACGAACCGATGGACTGACGGCAGAAATTGCTGCCACCCACTTGTGGAATGAGCTGCAGTCTCTGCCCATATGAGCCTCCATCTGAGCCAGCGGCAATCAGTCTGGCCCTAGGGTGGGGATCCAGGAATCCGTCCATTCCAGAACGGGCAGGTCGTCTCGCCACCGCAGCGGAAGCCATATGTAGCGTCCATCGATTGGGTTCTCCGGCTTCCAGCGATCGGCCATGAAAACGTATCGGTTGGCTCGGCCGGGGACGGTGAGGACATAGGTCGACTGCGCACCAAACGTCGTGCCCTTCTGTTCGGCCGTTCCAACGCACGGGTTCCCAACCGGTTTCCATGGCCCCCAAATCGAGTCAGCCACGGCAAGGCGGCACGCATTGGGGGCCCAGCCCGTCGTCCCCGAGGTAAACATGAAATAGCGACCCCTTCTCTTGAAGATTGCGGGGGCCTCATTGAACCCGTTTGGGAAGACGCGGACAAAGTCCCCGGTCACGTTCAGGAAATCACCCGTCAGGCGGGAGATCTGGAGTGTGGCATTCTCCTCGGAGGCGGTGACCAGGTACGCGGCGCCGTCATCGTCCACGAACAGGGTCAAGTCGCGCGACATCTGCCCGGACTCGAAATCGCGCCGATAAACCAGGTCGATGGGAAAGTCGGCGATCGGGCCTCCGCTCATCGCAATCCCAGAAAGGCGCGCACGCTCGCCGGGGCTTAGGGGCCTCTTCGAATTCTCGGGCACATTCCTCGGCCAGTGGCCCGCGTTAGGCCTGAGGCCTTTGACGAACCGGAAAGGACCGGCCGGCTCCTCCGCAACGGCGATGCCGACCTCGGCCGCGGAGTAGCCCCTTCCCTTCTCCTCCAAGTGAAACCACATGACAAATTCCCCTGTTTGGGAATTGAAGATCACCTTGGGCCTCTCAATGAGGCACCCCTTGACTATCTCGCTCTTGGGGTCAGGTGAAACGGCAAGCGCTATCCCCTCGTCGTGCCATTCGCATAAGTCCACAGAGGAATAGGCATGAACACCGACTTGCGCCGAGTTGCCTGCGTCCCCTGCAACCATGTGCTGGCCGTACCAGTAAAAACGGCCGGAGTGCAAAAGAAATCCACCCCCGTGCGCGTTGATGGCGATGCCCTGGTCATCCACCCATCGCGCTCCCGGCTCGATCGGCCGCAACCGCTCCGGCGAAGCAAGGGCCGCGGATAGAAATCCCAGGGCCATTGGAAGGGCCCGGACCATCTTGGCCGGGATCTCCCATTTGAATTCATGATTTGAGCGAAATGCGGGCATTTTCGAGTCGAACCTGCAGAAGTCAGCTCGGACCTCGTCCGAACATCAAGTTTCCGGTGCGCCGGGGTGACTCCTTCAGGGAGTTTTCGCCCAAGCGGCCTCCGCTGGAGCAAGAAAGGGCAAGATGTCGGCAATTGAAGACACTGCCTCCTTGGACTGCGTGACTGGAAGGTCGGGTTAAGGGGGCGATCATCCTGGAGCGGGTATCGGAAGGCGCCCCCGGCCGACTAGCCGCTGTTCCCGGCGGAAGCTGCCTCGCAGCAGGATGGGTGGGACTTGCCGCAGATGGGGCAGTTTTGCTGCATCGTCTCCGTCATGTTTCCGCCCACCCTCGAGATCTGGCCGCCGCACATCGCGCATTCGTGCGTTGTGCCGACCGTGAAGAGGGCCGTGCCCGCCTTTGTTCCCTGAAGGGACCCGCGCTGCGTGACGGAAATGGTCCTGCACGCGGTGCAAGCCATAGCCGTCGCATTGGAATCGCCGGCGGCGACCGTGGTCGCCACGCGGTTCGGCAACGGCTGGGTGGGGACAGCGCGAAGGGCCGTCGATGTGATGCCGAGGGCGAGGGCCAGGAGGGAGCCCAGCCCGAGGAGCCTGAGGGTCTGAATCTTTACATTCATGGGAGTCATTTCTGAGGGTTGTTGATCGTCTATTTGTGCGGTCAGCAGGTGATACGCTCGACCCCCTCGAATCACTCGCGCGATTTTGCAGCAAAACTGCGCATATCTTGCGGTCGGCGTCGGCGCACGCGGCGGCCCGCCCGCTCCTTGAAGGGGCCAACCTTGCTCCCGAGCGCCGCGCGTCAGTCCTTGGGGAGCGCGAAGGCGACATAGCTGTCGCCACTCTTCGTTCCCGACTTTCCCCCGCCGCAGGCGATCACGACGAACTGCCGGCCATCGACCTCGTAAGTCGCAGGGGTCGCGTAGCCCGCCGCAGGCAGCTTGGTGCTCCAAAGCTCCCTGCCGGTCCGCTTGTCGAATGCCCTGAACATCTCGTCCCTCGTCGCCCCGATGAAGACAATGCCCCCCTTGGTGACCAGGGGACCGCCGTAATTCTCAGTGCCCGTCGGGGGGAGTCCCTTGGCGATCAGCTCGGGATAGATCCCGAGCGGGATCTTCCAGAGGTATTCGCCCGTGTTCAGGTCGATGGCGTTTAGCGTGCCCCACGGCGGCTTGACGGCAGGATATCCGTCGGGGTCGAGCCACCGGTTGTAGCCCGTGCCCGTGTAGGGAGGGGGCACAAACCCCGAGGTGACGTGATCGGTGAGATAGGTGTCCCACGCCCCGGCCCGGACCGCCTCCTCGGGGGGAGCCTCCCCGCGAAGGAAGGATGCCACGGACTCGCGCTGCACCTGCGTGAGGAATCCCCATGAGGGCATGACCGCGCGACCCTTCGTGATGACCTCGATCGTCTGCTCGCGCGTAAGGCGCTGCTTGACGTCGACGAGCGAGGGGATGTTCCCCGCCTTGTTGCCCTGGCGGTCCGCACCGTGGCAGCCCGTGCAGTTCTGCAGGTAGACCTGCTGGCCGAGCGAGGTCGCCCCGCCGGAGTCGATCATGCTGAGGATCCAGGGCATGTCGGAGGAGTTGACGTAAAGGACGCCCTGCGGGTCGGCGGCGGCGCCGCCCCATTCCGCCCCGCCGTCGAAGCCAGGGAAGATGATCGTTCCCTCCCGGCTCGGGGGCCCGAACGGGACGTGCGGCCTGACGTGAAAGAAGCGCTCGAGCACGGCCTTGTGCGCCCCGGGGGTCCGGTCTGTGATCTCGTCGACCGTGAAACGCTGGCGGGCGAACGGCGCGGGCTTGAGCGGCAGCGGCTGCGTCGGAGAGGCAACCTCCCCTGCAAGGTCGGAGCTGGGCACCGCGATCTCCTCGAAGGGAAAGAGGTGCTCGCCGGTCACGCGGTTGAAGACCCAGACATGGCCGCTCTTGGTGACCTGGGCGACCGCAGGGATGTCCCGGCCGTCCCTGTGCACCGTGAGGAGCGTCGGGGGAGCCGGAGGATCTCGGTCCCAGAGGTCGTGATGGGTGAACTGGTAGTGCCAGACATGGCGGCCGGTGGCTGCGTCGAGCACGACGAGGCTGTCGGCATAAAGGTCGTCGCCTATCCTGGCGCCCCCCCAGAAGTCATAGGTCGCCGATCCGATCGGGCAGAAAACGAGGCCGTGCTCGTCGTCAACGGTCATGCCGGGCCACGCGTTCACGCCGCCGATGCGCTGCCAGGCATCGGGAGGCCAGGCCTCGTATCCGGGCTCCCCGGGGTAAGGTATCGCGTGAAAGATCCACACCTGCTTTCCGGTCCTCACGTCGAAGGCGCGGACATGCCCCGGGGCCGCGGGCCCGGGCCCCTCGCCCACCCTCATCGAAAGGATGATCAGGTCGTGGAAGATCACGCCCGGGGTGTTCATCTGGATAGCAAGCCCCGTGACGTCCCGCCCCAGCCCCTCGGAAAGGTCCACCCTCCCGTGGTCGCCGAAGCTCTCGATGAGCTTCCCCGTCCTGGCCTCGACCGCGTGGAGCCAGTGGCCGTTGCCGTAGAGGATCCGGCGCTCGGCGCCCTCCCCCCAGAACGTGAGCCCCCGGTTGACCCCGTTCGGCTCCAGCGGCTCGAAGCGCCAGAGCTCCGTCCCGGTTCGAGCGTCGAGCGCCACCAGCTTCATCGCCGGCGTCGTGGCATAGATCACGCCGTCAATGACAAGCGGGTTGCACTGGATCTGCGAGCTGTCCGGCCGCGCGTCGCCCGCATGCCAGGTCCACGCCACCTCGAGCCCCTTCACGTTGCCGGGCGTAATCTGGTCCAGGGTGGAGTAATGGCTCGCCGCCTTGTCCCCGAGGTACGCGGGCCAGTCCCGGCCTGCCGCCGGATACAGGTCGGTCAGCGGAACGAGCAGGGCCGCCGTCGTTGCTAGCCAGCGGGTCTGGACGGGGGAAAGGGGCATGGTCATCGTGGGTTGGGAAGGGGCTGGAACGCCGGGCCGCGAAAGCCTGCGCAGTTCAGGGGGCGGCGCATTGAAGGTAACATCCCCGGACTTGGAAACCGAAAAACCGAGCATGTGGGAAAAAATCCCCGTGCCGCCGCCTTTGCCGGGCCTTGCTCAGGCCTTCGGGGCTTCCAGAAGCAATGCCAAGGCCGACGCCATCTCCTCCGTCGAGAACGGTTTGGCGAGCACCGCGTCGGCCCCGAGCGTCGCCGCGGTCTTCAGGTAGTCGGTCGCCACAATCCTGCCGCCCCCCGACATGGCGACCACCTTCAATCCCGGGTGCAGGCGACGGATCGCGCGGATGGTCTCAAGGCCCTCCTGCTCGGGCATGATGATGTCCGTCATGACCAAGTCGGGCGTCTCCTGGGCGCAGAGCTTCATCGCCTCCTTGCCGTTCGAGGCCTCCCGGACCTCGTATCCCAGCCTGGTGAGCGCCCGCCGCAGGGTACTGCGCACGGCGTCATCGTCGTCGACTAGGAGGATTCGGGGCACGGCGCGCTTCTTTGGGCTTGGTTGGGGGGCGTCCGAGGGTGAACCCCGAACGGGGGGACGGGAATGGCCCCCGCGGCCCTTTCCCGATACAATCCCAACGTACCCATGCCCCGGCGATCCTCAACATATATATAGGCAGGGTTACCCGCTTCGGTCCCCCCCCCAGCCCAATGGCCCGGCGGGCGCCCCGGGGCCGGGGTGCCCGCCGGGCCCCGCTACCTAAGAGGTGGGCTTGTCCTGCGCCGATTCGTCCACGACCAGGAACAGGGTTGAGCCCCGCGACCAAAGGCGAAGGAGGGTCTTCTTGCTCTCGGTCTTGGCGCTGAGGCTCACCGCGTCCTGGGATGACTTCACGGGGTGCCGGTTGATCTCGAGGATGACGTCCCCCGCGCTGATCCCCGCCCGGGCCGCGGCCGAGTCCGCCTCGACGTTCGTCACCAGGGCGCCATGGACATGGGGAGGCAGGTTGAACTGCTGGCGGGTGTCGACGTTGAGGTCGTCCACCGTCACCCCGTTCAGGACGCCCTGGTCGTCGTCCGCGGCAAGCGCGCCTCCCGGGGCGCCCGGGGATCCAGGTCGCTCGCCGGTCGTGGCATCGAGCTTCACCTCCTTGCCGTCGCGAAGGATGTCGAAGGCAAGCTTCTTGCCCGGCCCCTGTCCGCTCACCGTGAGCGCAAGGTTGCCCGAGTCGGTCACGGGCTGCCCGTTGACGCGGGTGATGACGTCGCCGCTCTTGATTCCCGCCTGGGCCGCGGGGCTGTCGGGTGTCACCTCGGCGACGAGGGCCCCCTCGCGGGTCTTCAGGTTGAAGGAGTCGACCAGGGCCGGCGTGATGTTCTGGATGTTGATCCCAAGGAAGCCGCGCACCACCCGGCCCGTCCTGACCAGGCTGTCGGCCACCTGGCCGACCAAGTTCGAGGGCACCGCCAGGCCGACGCCCTGGAAGCCGCCACTGCGGCTCAGGATCGCCGTGTTGATGCCGACCAGGCGGCCGTTCACGTCGACCAGGGCGCCACCCGAGTTGCCGGGGTTGATCGCGGCGTCCGTCTGGATGAAGTCCTCGTAGCCGTGGACGTCGTTGAGTATCCCGACCCTGCGGCCCGTGGCGCTCACGATGCCGCTGGTCACGGTCTCGCCGATGCCGAAGGGGTTGCCGATCGCGAGCACGCGGTCGCCCGCGAGGATCTTCGAGCTGTCGGCCATGGTTATAGAGGGGAGGTCCTTTGCCTCGACCTTTACGACGGCTATGTCCGTGAGCGGATCCCGCCCCACCACCTTCGCCGGGAGCTCGCGGCCGTCGGAGAGAGCGACCGTGACGGTGTCGGCGCCGTCCACCACGTGGTTGTTGGTCACGATGTAGCCGTCCGCGCTTATGATGACTCCGGATCCGAGCCCATTCATAGGCTCCTGGCGAAGTTCGGGCATGCGCCCGCCAAAGAACTGCCGGAGCATCGGGTCGCCGAGCCCGGGCATGTCGCCCTCCTTCGCCTCGACCCGCTTCGCCTTGGACTGGACCGTGATCTTGACGACGCTCGGCGAGACGCGGCTGACGACGTCGGAGTAGCTGACGCGGTCGGACTCGCTCCGCGGGACGGGGCGGTCGTCACGCTTGATGGAGATCGTCGGGTCGGATTTCTCGGCGCGGATCGCGACGAAGGCGCCCGCAAGGGCGAGCGCAGAGGCCAGCTGAACCGCCCTGCGCAAGCGGGGCGTGTGAAGGGTGAGTCTTGTCATGGTGCCCCAGCGTACACCACCCCGGTTGCCCCATCCTGTCGCAATGATTACAGTTTGGACAGAATTGGCCCCCGGGTCGCTTTGCCCCTTTAAAAAACCGCGACGCCCGCCACAATCGCCCGCATGCGAGTGCTCGTAGTTGAGGATGATGATAAGATCGCCTCGTTCGTCGTGCGCGGCCTAAAGCAGGCCGGCTTCGCGGTCGACCATGCCCCCGACGGCGAGGCCGGGCTGGATTTCGCCCAGAGCACGGACTATGACGCTGCCGTTGTGGACATCATGCTGCCGAAGCTTGACGGGATAAGCCTCGTGAGGCGACTGCGCTCCGCCCGAAGCACCGTTCCGGTGCTCTTTCTGAGCGCGAGGACCTCCGTGGACGACAGGGTCCGGGGCCTTCAGAGCGGCGGTGACGACTACATGACCAAGCCGTTCGCATTCTCGGAGCTCCTGGCCCGCGTCCATGCGCTGATCCGCCGCGCCTCGCAGTCGCCGGAGGCGACGCGACTTGCCGCGGGCGACGTCGAGCTCGACCTCGTCTCGCGCGAGGTGACCCTCGGGGGCTCCCGGGTCGAGCTCCAGCCCAGGGAATTCTCGCTCCTCGCCTTTTTCCTGCGCCACGCGGGGCGACCGGTGAGCAAGACGATGATCCTCGAGCACGTTTGGGACTACAGCTTCGATCCCCAGACCAACGTCGTCGACGTCGTCGTCTCCCGCCTCAGGGCGAAGGTCGACCCGGACCGCACGCGCATCGAGACCGTCAGGCGCGTGGGCTACATCTTCAGGCCCCATGTTTGAGCGCCTCCGCAGGTCCCTGGCGCTGAGGCTGGCGTGGCTCTACACGGCGGTCTTCGCGACGGTCGCCGCGCTCCTCTTCGCTGTGCTTTACTGGGTGCTTGCGAATGCCCTCGAGGCCCGCGAGCAGGCGGCCGTCGAGCAGCTCGCCGCCCGCCTGGGCCGCATCTTTGACGAGGGGGGCGCCCTCGCGCTCAGGGCCGAGATCAACTCCAACACCGCGCCCGAGGTGCGCTCCTTCTTCGTCAGGGTGCTGGCGCCCTCCAACGACACCGTGTTCCTGTCCGTGCCGCCGGACTGGATCCAGACCCAGGTGACGAACATCCCCGTCCCAGGGGACTGGGGAATCTCCGAGACCCGCCAGATCCGGTCGGTGAGGATCCCCCAGAACGCCCTGCGCGACTACGCGGTCGCGTCGGCGAGGCTCGCCTACGGAGGGGCCCTGCAGGTCGGCCGCAGCACCGACAGCCTGGCGGTCCTCCTCCGGCCCTTCCGGCGGGCCTTCGCCTGGGTCGGTGCCGCCGCGCTCCTCCTCTCGATCGCCGTGGGAACGCTCCTGGCATGGCGCGCCACCCGTCCCCTGCGCCTGGTCTCCGACACCGCGCGCCGGATCCTGGAGACCGGGGACATGAGCGCGCGGGTCGCGGGCCCGCCCGGGAGCGACGAGCTCGCGCTGCTCGTCGGCCAGTTCAACACGCTCCTCGAGCGCAACGCCGCGCACGTCCAGGTCCTAAGGAGCACCCTAGACAGCCTCTCCCACGACCTGAGGACGCCGCTCACCCGCCTCCGCGGGACCGCCGAGCTGGCGCTTCACGACGGGCAGGACCACGAGGAGGCGCGAAGCGCGCTCGCGAGCTGCATCGACGAGACGGACCGACTGCTGCACGTGGTCGACACCCTGCTCGACATCTCCGCGGCCGAGGGGGGCGCCCTGAGCCTGAACCGGACGAGGATTGACCTCCGGTCGCTCGTCGTTCGCGCGGCGGACCTCTACAGGGAGGTGGCCGAGGAGAAGGGCATCGAGCTGAGGCTGGACCTGCCGGTCCCCGTGGAGACGGACGCCGACGGCGTGCGCCTGGGCCAGGCGGTCAACAACCTCGTGGACAACGCCCTCAAGTACACGCCGGCCGGGGGCCACGTGACCCTTTCCGTTCGCGCGGACTCGTCCCATGCGGAGCTTTGCGTCACGGACGACGGCCCAGGCGTCCCCGCATCCGAGAGCGAGGCCATCTTCCGGAGGCTCTACAGGGGCGACGCCAGCAGGTCGCAACGGGGCCTCGGCCTAGGGCTGAGCCTGGTGAAGGCTATCGTCGAGTCGCACAACGGCACGGTGTTGGCGTGCGCGGCCCCGGGGGGCGGAGCGAGGTTCGTCGTGAGGCTGCCGCTTTCGGCGACCGCGTGACCTCCCTGGCCGGCATGCTCAGGGGGGCACGCCACCATTGGGATTGAACGCGGGTTTGCGGGGCGTCAGACAGGGAGGCTGCCGACCGCAAAAGATGACCCCACGACAAACCCGGACCCGACAGAGCCGGTCATACCGAGGCCCAGAGCCCGCATGAGCGCCGCCGAGTCCCCCCGGCCGTCACGGACGGCAACCCGGTCGCTCTCGCTCCTGGCGGCGGCCGCGCTGGCCGCGTGCACGCTCGCGGCATATCATGGATGCTTCAGGGTCCCCTTTGTTTTCGACGACACGACCGCAGTGCTGGAAAACCCGAGCATCCGGTCGCTGTGGCCCGTCTGGGGCGCGTTCTTCCCCCCCGCGGAGGCGACCACCATGGGAGGGCGTCCCCTGGCGAACCTCACGCTCGCGCTCAACTACGCGGTGAGCGGCACGGACGTGTGGAGCTACCACGCGTTCAACGTCCTGGTTCACGTCCTTGCCGGGCTCGCGCTCTTGGGCGTCGTGCGGCGAACGCTCCTCTTGCCGCGGCTTAGGGCGCGTTTCGGAAGCGACGCCCTTCCGCTCTCCCTTGCCGCAGCCCTCATTTGGACCCTCCATCCGCTCCAGACCGAGTCCGTCACCTATGTCGTCCAGCGGGTCGAGTCGATGGTCGGACTGTTCTACCTGGCGACGTTCTACTGCCTCGTCCGCTCGTCGGATTCGGCGAGACCCGCCCTATGGAGGGCGCTCACCGTGGCCGCGTGCGTCCTGGGAATGGCGACGAAGGAGGTCATGGTGACGGCGCCTGTGATGCTGCTCCTCTACGACAGGACGTTTCTCGCGGGCTCATTTGGGGGCGCCTTGCGAATCCGCAGGGGACTCTACGGGGCCCTCGCCTCCACGTGGCTTCTGCTCGCCGTCCTCGTGGCGAGCACGGGCTGGAACCGCGGCGGCTCGGCGGGGTTTGGCTCGGCCTCGCCGGTGGCCTACTGGCTCACCCAGGTCGAGGCCGTGGCCCACTACCTGAGGCTCTCCGCGTGGCCCCACCCCCTCGTGTTCGACTACGGGGTCCATCTCGCCGGGGGGCCGGGCGAGGCAGCCTTCTGCGCCCTGGTGGTCCTGTCCCTCGCTTCGGCCACCGCAGTGGCGGTCTGGCGCCGCCCCGCGCTCGGCTTCCTCGGCGCCTGGTTCCTGCTGATCCTTGCCCCGAGCAGCGCGGTCCCCGTCGCCACCCAGACGATGGCCGAGCACAGGATCTACCTACCCTTGGCAGCCGCAGCCGTTGCGCTTGTGACCGGCGCCTATGCCCTTGCCGGCCGCCGTTGTCTCGTTCCGCTGGCGGGGGTCGCGCTGATCCTTGGATTCCTGACCTCGGCGAGGAACGAGGTCTACAAGAGCCCTCTCTCCCTCTGGGGGGACACCGCCCGGGAGAGGCCGGGGAACGCCCGCGCCCACAACAACCTGGGAATGGCACTCTCGCAGGCGGGGCGGATCCCCGAGGCCGTGGCGGAATTTGAGGCGTCGCTAAGGATCCAGCCCGCCGACCAGGCGACCCACAGCAACCTGGGGAATGCGCTGGACCGGGCCGGCAGGCCCACCGAGGCGATTGCGCAGTACCGCGCGGCGCTCCAGCTGCAGCCGGACTTCGCGCCCGCGCTCTACAACCTGGCGAAGGCCCTCTACGAGACGGGGCAGTTCGCACCTTCGGTCTCCGAATACGAGTCGGCGATACGGGCCCAGCCCGACTATGCAGACGCCTACAAGGGCCTGGGCGACGCGCTCCAGGCCGTCCCCGGCCGGTCCGACGAGGCCATGGGCCGCTATGAGCAGGCGCTCCGCCTGCGGCCCGACTTCGCGGAGGCAAGCGAAGGCCTCGGTGTGGCCCTGTGCGCCTCGGGGCGCGCCCCCGAGGGGATCGAGCGGATCGAGGCCGCCCTTCGGCTCAAGCCGGGTTTCGCCAAGGCCCACTTCGACCTGGGAAATGCGCTGGTGCAGACCGGCCGGGTCGCCGAGGCGGCCGGGCAATTCGAGGAGGCCCTCCGCATCGATCCCGAGCTCGCCGAGGCCAACAGCAACCTGGGCATGATCCTATGCAGGTCGGGCAGGATTCCCGAGGGCCTTGCGCACATTGAGGCTGCCATCCGCTCGAAGCCCGGATTCGTCCCGGCCCATTTTCTTAGGGGCCTCGCCCTCCTCCAGATGGGCAGGAAGGACGAGGCCACCGCGGAATTCGAGAAGGTCCTAGAGCTGCGACCTGGCGATCCCTCGGCGCTGAAGATGCTGGGCCTGATCCGCTCCGCCCCGTAGCGGCTGTCTTACCAGAAGAAATACCGCTCTGAATTGACCAGGAACTCCGTCGACGAGGGCTTGATGAGGACGCGCCACACCGTCGCATACTCCGACCAAGGGCCCTCGATCTCAGTGTCGCAGATGATGGCGGAACTGAACTTGGGCCCCACTACCTTCCTGGCGAGGCGTTCCTGGAAGAGCGCATGGCCTTCCGCGGACGAGAAGAACAGGCAGCGCCGCTCAAACAGGTCGGAGGGTGCATCCTGCACTGCCAGGCCCAGCGAGACCCGCCGGAGCCCGAGGACGTATTCGTTTCGCGCAAGCTCCATGACCGCCCGCTCGCACGCCCCGAAGAAGTCCGTCGCCGCCCCCTGGCCGTAGGCGAAGCAGTCGGACCGGACCTCGCGGAACGCTATCACCGTGACCCCGACCCCAATCGGGCTTGGAAGGACGATTGCGTTAATCCCGGGCCATTCGGTTGCGCGCACCTCTCCATCGAGGGCGCCCTCCCACCAAGCGATGATGCTCGCCCGCTCGACCGCCTCAAGCTGCGCGCGCCGGCGGGCCTCGGTGTTGAAGATCCCCGGGAACGCGGCCATGCCGTTGGAGGATTCGTCGATGTCAAACCCGTATAGCTCCCGGTCGTTTGCGCGCACCTTGACCCGATAAGCCCATCGTTCCATGGCCTCCGAGATCGCCATGTAGCGGGCGACCATCGGTGACTCCGACGCCCCGGTTCCGTCCGCGTCGCTGTACAGGGCGAACTTCTTCCTGCGCGACACGACCTTGTCCGAAAGCCAGGCGTTGGCCTGGTACATCTGCCGGCCGTACACAGGAAACTCGCGCAGGGAGACCCGGCTAACGGGCCCACCTTCGGTCTCGAGTATGTTGCGGTAGCGATACCCTGCGACGCTGATCATGGTCCTTTTCGGAAACCCAACTTTAGATCGCTGCAGACCGAGGTTCACTCGGCGTCAAAAAGGCAAGGGACGACGCACGAATTTGCCGGTGATTCAGCGGAACCGGACTGGAGGTTGCGATTGACGATCGAGTTGGTGAGCGGGTCAAGCCTCTGCGCGGCTCGGGCCAGGCCTGCCGAAAGCAACAGGCTTGAGATTGTACCTAGTGTCATGCGATTTATGTTTTTCATGTCGGTGATGAAACAAGTCCGATCCAGGCCGCCCGCCGAGTTCTTAGATCGCCTATTTCTAGGCCGGTCGGTACGTCTTTTCCCGTAGTAATCTGCGATGCACCCAGACGGCGCTTCGTATCTAATTTGCCAACCGTTTGAAAATAGGACTGCAAACTCTACGCCTTGCCTCCGGCCTGCTGGCGGCCGCCTCATTGGCGCATGTGGGTTGCGCCGAGGAAGGGCGCCCAATTGTGGCCTCGTTTTCGGCACGGGATACCGGTGGCGGCTCGGAGTGTTGGGTGGTCGTGCAGGACCAACAGGGCGTCATATATTTCGGGAGCGACCAGGTCCTCTCCTTCGACGGAGAGCGCTGGTCGAAATATCCCATTCCCGGCAGCTACGCCGTGCGCGGACTCGCATTCGGCCCGTCCGGCCGCCTGTGGGTCGCGGCCGTCAACGAGGTCGGGTTTTTCGACAAGGAGGGATCACGGCTGTCCGCCTACCACTCGCTCATCACGGAGCTTCCCGAATCCGAGAGGAATATCGGCGATGTGTGGCAGGTAATCACACAAGGTGCGGGCGCCGTCTTTGTTACCGATAATTCGGTTCTCGTTTGGGATGGGGTGAAGTTTCAAATCCATAGGCTTCCCGGCGCCCGCCGTTTGATCGCTTGCAGGGCCGATGGGCGGATCTTCGTCTCCCACCAGCCGACCGGCGTATGGACGCTGGAGCCCGATGGTCCCAGGCTTTTCATTTCCACCAAGGACATTGGGGATGCCGGTATCTTTTGGGCCGAGAAGTCCGGGGACGGATGGCTGCTGGCGACCAACTTCGGGATGTTTCGGTTTCAGAATGGTGCCATTTCGAGCGCAGGTTCGCGCGAGGTGTCGGAGTTCATACTGAAGAATATTCTCATTTCCGCAGTGCGTTCGCGGCACGGCGAGTTGCTGCTCGGAACATTGTATGGCGGCCTAGCTGTCCTCAATCCGGCGGGAACCGTGATCGAGAGTGTGATAACGAAGGATAACGGGCTGCCGGAACGCGGTGTATTCTCGCTGCTTGAGTCTCAGGACGGGGCGCTCTGGGTAACGTCGGCAATAGGAATTGCACGGATCGGATTCCATTCAGGGACCAGCCTGTACGATTCCTCGGAGGGCCTGATTGGCAAGCCCTGCATGAGCGCCAGCCAGAGCCGTTCGAAGATACTCGTCGCAACAAAGGGCGGGGTGTTTGGCCTTCCCATCGACGGGAGCGGCGCGGCACGCTTCTCACCCATTCCATCACTTGAAACCGTTTTCAATACCCTGGATGCCGGCTTGGACGATTCCGTCTACGCCTCGGGATTCAAGCATGTCTACCGGATCGACAGGGACTCGGTGACCACCGTCTATTCGACGAAGTCGGACATGTTTTTCTTCCGCCCGTCATCCGGGTTCCCGGGCACCTTCATCGCCTTCGAGGGATTTGATGTCCGCCGCCTGGGCGGCTCCCAGGGCGCGGACCCGGCCGGAGCGACCCTGGCACACCTGCCAGACCTGCCCTCAAGTGTGGCCGAGGACAGATCGGGCAATATTTGGGTCGGAACGATCATCCGAGGCGTATTCGTGTTGCCGCGATCGTTGGGCGAGCTTGTGGAGCCCATCCGTCCAAAGTCAGCCGATGGGCCAGCTATCAGCGGCAGGTCATTTGTAGTCGCGGTCGGCGGCGCGACGGCGGTGTTCACCTCAAGAGGCGTCGAGATATACACCTCCGCCGACGCCATGCCTCTTTCAATCCCGTCTCCTCCGAAGGCGCCCGCGATGGCCGTTTCAAATTCCGGCCCATCCGGCGAAATCTGGGCGGCTTTTGAGAGTCCCTTTGCGGACGGCCCCAGAATACCCGTGATCGGTCGCCTCTTGATCAAGCCTGGAGAGGACTCGGCTTGGACTCCATTTGCCGTTCCAGGCCTTGATAAAGTTGGTCAGGTCACATCGCTTTTCGTCGACCGCCGCGGAGTGGTCTGGCTTGGCGGGATGGACGGCATGCTTCGCCTGGTGCCGAACGAGCTGAACCCCGTGGAAACACCCCGCCAGCCGGTCATCCGCGCAAGCGTGGGCGCCGGCGAGAGGCTTTCCTCCAGGAGGAATTCCGTCAGCTTCGACTTTTCCGCCGTCGAGTACGTCCGCCGCGAGTCCGTGAGGTTTCAGACTCATCTCTCCGGGGGCTCAAACGAATGGTCGGCGCCCACGAACAACAACCACCTCGACCTCGCCGGGCTCCAGGACGGCAGCTACGAGTTCTCAGTTCGAACAATCAACGACGCCGGCGTGGAGGGCCCAAAGTCGACGTGGACATTCACCGTGCTGCCCCCGTGGTATAGGACTCTTCCGGCGATCCTCGCCTTCACGCTCCTCGTCGCGGCGGGCGTGTTCGGCGCCTTCAGGTGGCGCCTTGCGTTCTTAAAGCGCCAGAACGCCCGGCTTGAGATCCTGGTCAAGAGGAAGACCGAGCAGCTGGAGAAGGCCAACGAGGCGAAATCAGAATTCCTGGCCAACATGAGCCATGAAATAAGGAACCCCATATCCGGCATACTGGGGCTTTCACTGGCCTTCGAGGCCACCTCCCTCGACAAACGCCAGCGCCAGCTCGTGGACTCGATCAACAGCTGCGCCACTCTGCTGGCGGCGCTGGTCGACGACGTCCTCGATTTCTCCAAGATCGAGGCGGGGAAGATTGAGCTTCGCTCGGCGCAGTTCTCACTGAGGGTCCTCCTAGAGCAGTGCGCAGCCATGATGGAGGAGAATGCCCGCACCGCCGGGGCGAGCATTTCGGTGGATCTCGATCCCGCACTTCCGGAGCAGCTGGTCGGGGACTCGGCCCGCGTCCAGCAGATCGTCCTCAACTACCTCACGAACGCCCTCAAATTCGGGGCGGGAAAACCGATCGTGATCGGCGCCAATCCCTCCCACCACGAGCGCGTGAGGTTCTTCGTCCGCGACCAGGGTGCAGGAATGACGAAGGCTGAGATTGCGACCCTATTCACGAAGTTCACACGCCTCGAGTCTGCGCGGACGGGCAACATCCGGGGGACGGGCCTTGGCCTGGCGGTGTGCCGGCTGCTTGCGACGAGGATGGGGGGCCGTGTCGGCGTGGATTCAGTCCCGGGAGAGGGCTCATGCTTCTGGGCAGAGCTCCCGTTCCTGGCCGCGAACGAAACGGGACGCGCCGGAGCGACCCAGCTCGCGGCCCCGCATGCTCCCCTCAAGGCGCTGATCGTCGAGGACATCGACTACAATGTGATCGCCATGCAGGCCGTGCTGCGGAAGCTCGATATTCAGTCCGATGTCGTGAACGACGGGATCGAGGCCCTGGCCCGGCTCCAAAGCTCGCACTACGACGTCGCCTTCCTTGACTGGAATCTCCCGGGTATGATCGGCACCGAGGTCGCCTCGCGCTACCGTGCGGTCGAGCCGTCTACCCGGCGCACCATCATCATCGCCACCACGGCCCACTCTTCCGACCTCAATAAGGAGAGGTGCCTGCAGGCCGGGATGGACGCCTTCATCGCCAAGCCCATCACGCCGGGAAAAATAGCCGCCGCCCTCCGCGACCTCGGAGGTCCGATGCGCACCGCCGCCTCAATCGAGGTCCGCTCCCAGAACATCACCTTCGAGCCGCCCGGGGAGATCGACCTCGAGATGCTCACCTTCCTGGGAAACGAGACGCTCGAGGGTCTAGACGGGCAGATCGACCGGTTTCTCGCGTCGTTCGACACCGACCGCGTCAGCGCGCGGAGGATCATCGCCGGCGGCGACCCGGAGGAGGTCCATAGGATCGCGCACCGACTGCTCTCGCACTGCAGCGTCGTGAAATACGAGGCCTTGAGCCGCATAGCCAAGGACCTCCAGTCCTCCGCGGCGACCGCGAGCCCGAAGGAGCTCCAGCGGATGTTCGCCGATTTCGAGGCGGAGTTCTCGTCCTTCAGGTATAAACTGGAATCGATCCGTGCCTCGACTGGATTTGTGTGAACCCGTTCTCCACGGCGAAGGCGATCAGCTTGGGCGTGCCCTTTAGGTCGAGCTTCCTGAGTATGTTGCTGCGGTGGGTCTGGACGGTTCGCGGCGACAGGTTGAGGCGCTCGCCGATCTCCTCATCCGTGAGCCCCTGCCCTATCAGGGAAAGGATCGCGCGTTCCCAGTCAGAGAGGACCTTGATGAAGGAGCGGGGATCCGAGCGTCGAGCCATCCTCGCCGTCTGGAAGGCCTGGGAGAAATAAATCCTGCCCTCGGAGATCGCCTTCAGCGCGTCGCGCAGGATCTCGATCGTGTTCGAGTTCTTGTCGATGAACCCGTGCACGCCGGACTTCTCCACCCGGAAGAGCGTGTAGTCATCGCAGTGCGAGGAGAGCATCAGTATCCGAAGGTTGGGTATGACCTTGAGCACGCGGTCGGCCACGTTGAAGCCGTCCATGTCGGGAAGCGAGAGGTCCAGGATCACCGCGTCGGGGCGGTGCTTGAGGATCAGCTCCACCGCCTGCACTCCCGAATCCGTCTCCCCCACCACGTCATATCCGAAATCGGAGCTGCACACTTTCCGAATGACGTCCCGAATCATCAAATGGTCTTCGACGATTACGATGTTCACGTGGGGAAATTAGAAAGGATGCGGATCGACCTCAAGCTTGGTTCGGTAAACCGTCGGGTCCGATGAAATTCCGTCATAATTACGTAAAAAGACGTAGAATTCGACGTGGAGGGTGCTGACGGACGCACCCAGCTTGCCCATATGGAAGACTTCGGCCTCCAGACTGAGCTCCAGACGCGAATCATGGGGGTCCCTTTTCCGCGTAAAGTTTTCCAGGGCACGACGGTCCCTCCGGAGGGGTGCACCGCCCGACGGGGACCCCCCGCATCCAGAGCATGAGCGCGACGGCGATATGCGACGAGGGCCGCGAGGCGCAGCCCAAGCCGGCCCCGGGCATGGACCCGGGCCACAAGAGTCCCACCGAGGAGAAATTCCTGCGGGCCCAGCGCCTGGAGAGCATCGGGATGCTAGCGTCGGGCATCGCGCACGACCTCAACAACGTCCTCTCTCCCATCATCCTCGCGGCGCCCGTGCTGCGGGAGCATGCCACCAATGCCGACGATCTGCGCATCATCACCTCGCTGGAGAAGAGCGCGGAGCGCGGGGTCGAGCTCGTGCGCCAGATCCTTTCCTTCGCACACGGCGCGGCGAGCGTGCAGCAGCTTGTCCAGATCAAGCACCTCCTCAGGGAGACGCTCGCGATGACGAAGGAGACCTACCCGAGGAACATTGCCGTCGAGTTCAGTTTCCCGGACGACCTCTGGCCGATCATGGCGGATCCCACCCAGATGCACCAGGTGTTGCTCAACCTCTGCGTCAACGCGAGGGATGCGATGCCGGAGGGGGGCACGCTTAGCCTCGGCGCCGAGAACTGCCTCCTCGACGAGAAGGGCGCGGCGGCGATGGACGGGGCCCGCCCGGGACCATGGGTCGTCCTTAAGGTCGAGGACACCGGCTCGGGAATCCCGCCGGATGTGCTTTCCCGCATCTGGGAGCCGTTCTTCACCACCAAGGAGGCGGGAAAGGGAACGGGGCTCGGCCTGTCGACGGTGCGCAGCATCGTCGAGAACCACCACGGATTCATCAGCTTGAACACCCAGGCCGGCAGGGGCACGACCTTCAGGGTCTTCCTTCCCGCGGCCGACATCTCGGCCAAGGAGCGGATCAGCGACGCCGTCCAGGCGAAGCGACATCTCGGGCGGGGGGAGCTCATCCTGATCGTCGATGACGAGCCCCACATCCGCGAGATGATCGCTTCGATGCTCTCGCGCAACGGCTACCGGGTCGTGACCGCCGGGGACGGCACCGAGGCCGTCGCGATCTTCGCAACGCGCAGCACCGAGATCAGCCTGCTGATCACCGACCTGATCATGCCCAACCTGGACGGATCCGCCCTGGCGGGCATCGTCCAGCACCTCAATCCGCGGACGAAGATCATGGCCATGAGCGGGCTCTCCAGCGCGGGCAAGAACGTGAGGGCGGAGCGATTCGGGAATGCATTCCTCTACAAGCCTTTCAAGGTGCAGGCGCTCCTAAGCATGGTGCACGAGACGCTCCACGAGGGGCCGGTGGCCGAGGTGGCGTAGCCTTCCGGGGGCCGGCCCCGGCGCCGCCCATTGCGTTTGCCATCGGGCCGGGGCTCCGCAGAGATAGGGCTCGTCGGCCCCGCCACGGAAGGGACGGCAGATCCTATCCGTGGAACCCCATGAAACCATGCCCCAGAAACTCATAGCCCGCCGCGAATTCTTCCGAAACTCCGCCGCCACGCTGGGCGCGCTCGCCGCCGGGGCGTCGCTCTCGCGCGCCGGCGCCGAGGCCGAGGTCCCCCGGGGGCCCGCCCAGCCGAGGGGCCCCGATTTCACGTACAAGGGAGAGAACATCGACCAGATTGCCTTTCCGATGGGCGGCATCGGCGCCGGGATGATCTGCCTGGAGGGCACCGGGGCGCTCACCAACGTCTCCGTGCGCCACCAGCCGGCCGTGCAGAACCAGCCCGGGATTTTCGCGGCCATCTCCCTGGGGGGCCCGGAAAAGGTCGCGCGCGTCCTCGAGGGCCCTGTTCCCAAGTGGAAGCTCTTTGAGAGGGGCCATGCGGCGACGGGGAGCGCGCCGATTGGCGCAGGGCTTCCCCGCTTCCGCTCGGCGACCTTCAGGGCCAGCTTTCCGTTTGCCCGCGTCGAGCTGGCCGACCCTGCGATCCCCGTCTCCGCGCGTGTCACGGGGTGGAGCCCGTTTGAGCCCGGCGACCCCGACATCTCGAGCCTCCCGGTCGCGGGTCTCGAGTACACCTTCACCCACAACGGCCACGAGGAGATCGACGCCGTGTTCTCCTTCAACGCCCGCAATTTCCTGCCCGCGCTCATGGACGAGTGGCAAGGGGGTCCCGAGCCGGAGCGCGCCGCCCATGCGGCGCCCGGCGGCTTCACCCTCTACGGCGGCGCCTGGCCGGACAAGGGCCAGGAGGAGGCGTGGTTCTCTGCGGCGGTCGACGAGCCCTCGGCCAAGGTCAACCTCGCCTGGTTCCGCGGCGGGTGGTTCGACCCTCTCACCATGGTCTGGCGCGACATCGAGCAGGGGGCGGCATTCGACCGCCCGGCACCTTCCGAGGGCAAGCCGGCGACAGGGGCGACGCTCTTCGTGCCGTTCCACCTTCTCCCCGGCGCGACCCGGACCATACGGCTGCGCCTCGCCTGGTACTGCCCGAAGACGCGGCTCCGGGAGGTCGTGCCTCCGGTCGAGGGGGCGGGAGCCCCGGGGGACTTCCACAGGCCCTGGTACGCGGGCCGCTTCGCGAGCATGGAGGATCTCTCATCCTACTGGGAAGCGAACTACATGGATCTCAGGCGCCGGACCGAGCGTTTCTCCACCTGCTTCTTCGACAGCAGCCTGGCGCCCGAGGCGGTCGAGGCGGTCGCCGCCAACCTGAGCATCCTGAAGTCACCGACGATCCTGCGGCAGGCGGACGGCCGCCTGTGGGGCTGGGAGGGCTGCGACGACGACAAGGCCCAGGGCCCGGGGACCTGCACGCATGTCTGGAACTACGCCCAGGCGATCGCCCACCTCTTCCCCTCGCTCGAGCGCACGCTCCGCGAGACCGAGTTCACGGCGGGCCAGGACGAGCACGGCCACCAGAACTTCAGGGTGGCGCTCCCGATCCAGCCGTCGGCGCACGACTTCTACGCCGCCGCCGACGGGCAGCTCGGCGGAATCATGAAGGTCCACCGCGAATGGCGGGTGAGCGGCGACACGGCCTGGCTCAAGGGCCTCTGGCCGAGGGTGCGGGCGAGCCTCGACTTCGGCATAGCGACGTGGGACCCCGACCGAAAGGGATGGCCGGAGGAGCCCCAGCACAACACCTACGACATCGAGTTCTGGGGACCGTGCAGCATGATCTCGAGCTTCTACGTGGGGGCACTCGGCGCCGCGGTGGCCATGGGGCGGGCGCTCGGGGACGATGTCTCCGGCTATGCGGACCTTCTCGCCCGGGGGACCGCGCGGGTCAACCAGGAGCTCTTCAACGGCGAGTACTTCTACCAGCGCACGGAGTGGAAGACCCTGCGGGCGAAGGTCGACGAGAAGAACAGCAAATCCTACGGCGGGCACTATTCCAGCGAGGCCACGGAGCTCATGGAGCGTGAGGGGCCGAAGTACCAGTACGGGGCGGGCTGCCTCTCGGACGGGGTGATGGGGGCGTGGCTCTCCACGGCCTGCGGGTCGGGGCCGGTTCTCGACCAGGAAAAGGTCCGAAGCCACCTCAAGTCCGTCTACCGGCACAACTTCAAGGCGGACCTCTCGGCGCACGCCAATCCCCAGCGCCCGACCTACGCGAACGGAAGCGAGGGGGGCCTGCTGCTCTGCTCCTGGCCCCGCGGGGGGATGCCCTCCCTGCCCTTCGTCTATTCCAACGAGGTGTGGACCGGGATCGAGTACCAGGCGGCCTCGCACATGATCATGATGGGGCTCGTGAACGAGGGCCTCGACGTCGTCCGGGCCTGCAGGGCCCGCTACGACGGCAAGGCGCGGAACCCCTTCGACGAGTATGAGTGGGGCCACTGGTACGCGAGGGCCCTGGCCTCCTACGCGCTCCTCCAGGCGCTCAGCGGCGCCCGGTTTGACGCGGTCGACGGGGTGCTCCACCTCCAGCCGCCGGAGCCGGGCGACTTCAGGAGCTTCATCTCGACGGCGACCGGCTACGGCACGGTCGGGGTGGCCGACGGCAAGCCCTTTGTCCGCGTGGTCTCGGGCGAGATCAAGGTCAGGGAGCTGCGGTACGTGCCCGCACCGGCAAGGGCCTGAGCGGCGGGCACGCGGGTCCCCAGGACGACACACGATGAAGCGCTCCGCAATCAACCGCGCCTACCGCGACGCCGTCGCGTGCTTCTCGCTCCACCATTGGGCCCTGCCGCCCCACCCCAGGTGGGACATCACCGACTTCGGGCTGGGCGCCTTCGACCGGTGCGGCCTGACCCTGGTCAACCTGGCGACCGAGCCCGAGTACTGCGAGAAGCTGATGTTCGCCCGGGAGGGGCAGACGACGCCCTGCCACGCCCACGCGAGGAAGAAGGAGGACATCATCTGCCGGTCGGGGGAGCTGACCCTGCGCCTCTGGCCCGGGAAGCCCGGCCCCGGCCTTCCCCCGCGCCTCAACCTGAGCGTGGACGGCGCGGCGGCGGAGGTCGGCTCGGGCGAACCCCTGTTGCTCGCCGCGGGCTCGCGGGTCACGCTCCCCCCCGGCGTCTGGCATATGTTTGTCGCGACCGGAGGCGACTGCATCATCGGCGAGGTCTCGACCGCCAACGACGACGTCGCCGACAACTTCTTCCTCGACCCGATGGTAGGGCGCTTTCCCGGCATCGAGGAGGACGAGCCCGCCGCCGTGAGGCTGGTGGGCGAATAGCCGCGCATGCGCTCCGGGATTCTCGCCTCAGGCAACTGGATTCGGGACCACGTGAAGACGGTCGACGCCTGGCCGGACCAGGACGGGCTCTCCAACATCCTGGACCAGGAGGTGGGCAACGGCGGGGGGCCGTACAACCTGCTCAAGGACCTCTCCCGGATGGGCGCGCCGTTCCCGCTTTCGGCCCTCGGGCTCGTGGGTGACGACGACGACGGCCGGGCGATCCTGGCCGACTGCGCGGCATCGGGAATCAACACCCGGCGCCTGAGGGTGGCGCCCGGGATGAGCACGAGCTACACCGACGTCATGGCGGTCCGGGGGACCGGCCGGCGAACGTTCTTCCACAACCGGGGCTCGAACGCCCGCCTGGGCCCGGAGCACTTCGACTTCGCCGCCGCGGGCGAGCGGATCCTCTACCTCGGGTACCTGCTTCTGCTCGACCGGCTCGACGCCCCGGGGCCGGACGGCGCCCCGGGGGCCCGGGACGTCCTTCGGCGCGCACGGGAGGCCGGCCTGGTCACGGCGCTCGACTGCGTCAGCTCCGCGAGCAGCGGGTTTCGCGCCGTGGCGGCCCCCGTCCTTCCCGAGGTCGACGTGCTCTTCGCCAACGAGTTCGAGGCCGGGCAGATCACCGGGCTGCGCATCGGAAGCGGAGCCTCCTTTGACCGGGGGGCGGCCGAGGCCGGCGCCCGGGCGCTGGCCGGGCTCGGCGTGCGCTCCTGGGCCGTCGTGCATTCCCCGGAGGGGGCATGCGCCTGCTCGGGCGGAGGGAGGGTCGTCTGGCAGCCCTCGGTCCGGGTCGAGACCCACGAGATCGCGAGCGCCGTCGGGGCGGGCGACGCCCTTGCGGCCGGGATCCTGTACGGGGTGCACGAGGGCTGGCCGATCGAGCGCTCGCTTGAGCTTGGGGCGTGTGCCGCCGCGGCCTCCCTCCTCCATCCGACCTGCTCCGGGGGAGTGCTCCCCCTTGCGGAGTGCCTCGGGCTGGGCAGGGGCCGGGGATTCGTGGAAGTATAGCGACGGCCGCTGCGGCGGGTCTTTACACCCGGGCGCATGCGGATAGGCTGTAACCCTATGCGCCACGAAGCCCTGGCCATCGAGAAGGAGGCCGAACGCCTCCTGGGAAAGCTCATGCACGTGGACTGCGATCCGCGGGGACGCTCCTGGAATCTTGGCTCCTGCCGGGACATAGCGCCCATCACCCTCGAAATCAATCGGTTGAAGAAGGAGAAGGATGCCGTCGTCCTCGCCCACTCCTATGTGGAGCCCGAGATCATCTACGGGGTCGCCGACTTCATGGGCGATTCCTTCCACCTGAGCGTCAAGGCGAGGGAGTCGAGGGCCAAGGTGATCATTTTTGCCGGGGTCGTCTTCATGGCCGAGACGGCCAAGATCCTGTCGCCCGGCGCGACGGTGGTCGTGCCCGATCGCGGGTCGGGCTGCTCCCTTGCCGACTCGATAACCGGTGAGGACGTCCGGAAGCTGCGGGCCCTCCACCCGGATGCGACGGTCGTCTGCTACATCAACAGCACCGCGGAGGTGAAGGCGGAGTCCGACGTCTGCGTGACCTCGGGCAACGTCTACGGCATCGTCGCGGCGCTTCCCGCCTCCCGGATCATCTTCGTGCCCGACAGGCTCATGGCGGAGAACCTCAGGGTCGAGCTCCGGCGCCGGGGCGTGGACAAGCAGGTCGTCTCCTCCGACGGCACCTGCATCGTCCACGACGAGTTCACGCTGGGCCAGGTCGAGGCGGCCCGCGAGCAGTTCCCCGGACTGAGGGTCGTCGCGCACCCGGAATGCCCGGCGGAGATCGCCGCCGCGGCAGACTTCGTGGGAAGCACGGGCGCGATGATGAGGTACGTGAAGGAGACCACGGCCCCCTATTTCCTGATGCTGACCGAGTGCGGGCTCGTGGGAAGGCTCGAGGTGGAGGCCCCTGAGAAGAGGTTCATCGGCGGCTGCCGGCTCTGCCCGTACATGAAGCTCAATTCGCTGGACAAGGTCCTCGACGCCCTGCGCGCGCCGCGCGACGACCAGATCGTCACCCTCGACGAGACCCTCCGCGGCCGGGCCGGCCGCTGCATTGAAAGGATGTTCGAACTTGCACCCACGGACTGACCACCTGATCGACCTGGCGCTGGACGAGGATGCGGGCCAGGGCGACCTCACGAGCCGCGCGATCTTCCCGGAGGGCCACGTTTCGCGGGCGCACATCTCGGCGGGCCAGGACCTCGTGCTCTGCGGCGTCGAGGTCGCGGCGCGGGTCTTCGCGCGGGTCGACCCCTCGGTCAGGGTGCGTGTGACCGCGCGCGACGGGGACCTTGTCCGCAGGGGCAAGCGGGTCCTGGAAGCCTCGGGTTCCACGGCCTCGATCCTCCTGGCCGAGCGGACGGCTCTCAATTTCATGCAGCGGCTCTCGGGGATCGCGACCTTCTCCCGGCGGTTCGCGGACGCCGTGAAGGGCACGCGGGTCAGGATCGTCGACACCCGCAAGACGACGCCGGGGTACCGGGCCCTCGAGAAATACGCCGTGCGCTGCGGCGGCTGCCGCAACCACCGCGGATCCCTCGGGGAGCACGTCCTCATCAAGGACAACCACATCGCGGCGGCCGGCTCGCTCGCGAAGGCGGTCAGGCTCGCGAGGGAGGCGGCGCCCCACCTCTCCCGGGTCGAGGTGGAGGCAAAGACCCTGGCGGAGGTCCGCGCGGCGGTCCGCTCGGGCGCCGACGCGGTCCTGCTCGACAACATGACGCCCCCGCAGGTCGCAGCGGCCGTGGCCGTCATAGGGGGCGCGGCGATCGTCGAGGTGTCCGGCGGCGTGCGCCTTGAGACCCTGCGGGACTACGCCCAGCCGGGGGTCGACGTGATCAGCGTCGGGGCCCTCACCCACTCGGCTCCCGCCGCCGACCTGAGCCTCTCGATTCTCCCCAGGGGCCGCTAGGGGCATGCAGATCTACCGCACAGACTGCCTCGTGATTGGCGCCGGGCTCGCCGGCTCGGCCTACGCGCTGCGCGCGGCGAAGGCCGGGCTCTCGTGCGAACTCCTCTCGCTCTCGGACCCGCTCAGGGCGAACAGCGACTGGGCCCAGGGAGGGATCATCTACGACACGAGCCCGGACCCCGCCGCCCTCGCGCGCGACATCATCGAGGCGGGCGACCACATGTCCAACCCGGCGGCCGTCGAGCAGCTCGTGCGGGAGGGGCCCGCGGTCGTCAGGCAGATGCTGATCGAGGAGGCCGGCGTCGCCTTCGACAGGGACTCCTCCGGGAAACTCGACTTCACCCGGGAGGGGGGCCACGCCGAGCGCAGGATCATCCACTCGAAGGACGCCACGGGCCACGCCATCCTCTCGGCCGTCGCGGGCCGGGTGGATTCGGCGCGCTTGATCACGCGGCGCACCGGGTGGGTGGCGATCGACCTGCTCACCCTCTCCCACAACTCGTCCAACCCCGCCGACAAGTACCACCCGCTGACCTGCTTCGGGGCCTATGTCCTGGACACGGCAACCGGCCGGGTAGCGGCCATCGTCGCGAAGAAGACCGTCCTTGCCTGCGGGGGCCTGGGCCAGATCTTCCAGCACTCGACAAACCAGCCGGGGAGCGTCGGACACGGGGTCGCGATGGCGTACCGGGTCGGTGCCCGTCTCATCGACCTGGAGTACGTGCAGTTCCACCCCACCGTGTTCGCGAAGAAGAACGCCCCGCCCTTCCTGATCACGGAGGCCCTGCGCGGCGAGGGGGCCGTGCTCGTGAACTCCAGGGGCGAGCGCTTCATGGACGCCGCGCATCCCCAGGGCTCCCTGGCCCCGCGCGACGTCGTCGCGCGCGCCATCCGGAACGAGCTCGCCGCGAGCGGCGAACCCTGCGTCTTCCTGGACCTCTCGTCGATCCCGCCCGGCTTCGTGCGCGAGCGTTTTCCCAACATCCACGAACGGTGCCTCGCCCACGGGGTCGACATAGAGCGCGAACCCATCCCGGTAGTCCCGGCGGCGCATTTCGCGTGCGGGGGCGTCCACACCGACCTCCGCGGCCGGACGAACATCCGGAACCTCGGGGCGATCGGAGAGACGGCCTGCACGGGCCTGCACGGCGCCAACCGGCTAGCGAGCACATCCCTCCTCGAGTGCCTCACCGGCGCGAAGTTCACGGCCGACGCCGACGTGTCGGACATCGCCGGGAACGCGTTCCACCTGCCCGACCCGAACCCGTGGGAGAGCCCCACCCGCAGGGCCGACCCCGTGCTCATCCGCCAGGACATGCTCCAGATTCAGCTGACCATGTGGAACTACGCGGGAGTCGTGCGCTCACCCAGGCGGCTCACCCGCGCGCGCAGGATCCTGCTCGAGCTCCGGGAGGAGATCCAGAGCTTCTACCGGGGATGCGGCCTCACCCGCGAGCTGATCGAGCTGCGAAACGCCGTGCAGACGGCGCTCCTGGTGGTGCATGCGGCGGCGCTGAACCCGGTGAGCAAGGGCTGCCACTTCATCGCCGCAGAGGAGTGATCCCGGTCGCGCCGGGCCCCTGAGGCTCCGATTGGATCTGCCTGAGCAGCGAGAGGAGCGTCTGCGCCTGCTCGTCGGGGTCCAGGTCCCTGCGGGCGAGGCGCGCCTCATAGGTCGGCAGGTCGCCCAGGAACCGCACGAGGACCTCCCTCGAGACCTCCTCCGAGTACTCCCCGAGGCCCGACTCGCGCAGGAAGTGGGCGTTGTGCGTCTGCTCGAACTGCTTCCTGAGCGGCACGCCAAAGTAGGGTTTCCTCAGGTAGATCGAGTCCGCTATGAGGGAGAATCCCGTCGTGCCGATGATCGCCCTGCATCCCTCCAGGTCGCGCAGGTAGGCCGCCCCCTGGGCCCGGTAGGAGATGTTCCCGTCCTCACCCACCCTGTTGTTGCAGTATACGACGAAGCTCCCGTCCATGGACTTGAGGATTCCGATCAGCTCGGGGTTCGGCTTGGTCAGGTAGACAAGGACGTGCCGCCCGCTCGACGGCCTGAGCCGCCTTATCTCCTGCTGGATGATCGGTGACACGAAGCGCACCCGCCGGGTGCCCTTCTGCGGCTTCACGAAGGATTTAACGATGTAGAATGCGGCGCCGTACGTGCAGATCCGCGTGGCCATGCGGGCCAGCCAGAACGCCGGCATGCTCGTGCCCGGGGGCGCGTCCATGTGGAGGAGCTCATTCTGGTTATCCATGCTTATCAGCGGCCTTCCGAGGACGTGCGAGGCGACCATGCTGAAGGGCTCGTAAGCGGTGACGAAGACATCGGGCCGGAAATCGAGGAGCTCCCTCTTGAGGCGCCCCCAGTTCCTCGCGTAGAAGGGGAGGCAGCGCAGGTTCTTGAACACCGTGTCCACGAGCGACATTCCCCTCTGGTTGAAGAAGAGGTGTATTCCCTCGATTCGCGTCGGGCCAAACGCCTCGAGGGACGCGACCGCCCTGTCCCCGTAGGTGAGCACCTTGACCGAGTGCCCGTCGCCCCTAAGGCGCTGGACTATCTCTATGGCCTCGAAGACGTGCCCCAGGCCCTCGCCGGAGACGCCGTAGACAATGTTCATTGCTCGGGATCGGTCTCCGGAGGAGGCCGGCCAACGGGCCCAGCCCAGAGGATTTCCTTCCGCCTCGGCATGGTCCCCTCAGGCCCCCCTGTCCATCTGCACCGCCCACTGGTTGTCGAGCCTCTTGGTCAGGTCCAGCGGGTCGCCGACCCCGACGCGACCCCGGGACACCTGGTACGCCCAGACCTGGAAATAGGAGAGCGTCGCGCCGCCGTAGATCGTCGAGAACGCCCCGTCGACGGCGTCCATCCCCCGGGACACGGTGATTCGGCCGATGCGCGGCTCGTGGAAGCGCGCGTCCGTCGTGAACCACCTGCCCCCGAGGTAGACCTCCGCGTAGGCGTGGAAGTCCATGTGCCCCTCGGGGTCCGGGAAGCCGATGTCGGGGAGGTGCCCGGTCACGTAGCGGGACGGGACGTTGAAGGTGCGGTTGAGCGCCACGGCGAGGTGGGCGAAGTCGCGGCACACCCCGTAGCCGCGGCTGAGGATGTCCCAGGCCGACAGGTCCGACCGGCCCGAGAGGTAGCGGTACTCGATGTTCTCGTGGATCCACTTGCTTATCGCCTGGACCCGCACCCACCCGTGCTCCACCGCCCCGAACTTCTCCCACGCGAAGTTGACCAGCTTGTCCGAGTCGCAGTAGCGGCTGGGGAGCGTGTAGCGCAGGAATTCCAGGGGCAGCGCGCCGGGCTCCTGGGGGGCCGGGATCGCGACCCCGTAGTCGTCCGGCTTCGAGGACACCGCCACGATTGCGTCATGCCGGAAGTAGTTGCTGCCCGGGGCGAGCGCCACGCGGTAGCAGGCGTTTCCATGGCTGTCCGTGAACTGGTCCGAGCGGAGGTTGTCCCCAAGTGTCAGGGCCTCGGCAAGGACCTGGTGCCGCGCGTCGGCGCCGGCCTTCACGTTGAGGAGCACGGACGCGGTCCCCGTCACCTCGTAGACGAGGCTGCACCCCACCCGAACGGTGAGCTCCAAGTGCGCGGGCACGGGTTTTGGCTCCATGGTCCCCAAGGGTTGCCCGCAATCGGTTTTCTGGCAAACGGTTTCAATTCTTCGGCCCCGATTCGTGTGGACTTGCAGTTGACGCAGGGAGTGTTCTGATCCCGGGAGCCCCAATGACATCACCACGGCTTGTTTACATAGGAACCGACAGCGGCGCCACGACGTCGAAGACGGGGGGCGTGTGGGCGGATGGTTCCATGGTTTCCATGAAGCTCATGCAGAGCTCGACCAACTCCCAGGCCGGGACCGAGGCCGTCGTCCGGGGATGGGTTAAGGGCGTCGTCGATTTCCTGGCGCAGAACGAGATCGGCTGGGCCCAGGTGCGCGGCGTGGGCCTGGCGATACCGGGGCCCTACCAGCGCTACGGCGTGCTCGGGCGCACCGCGAACCTCCCAGCCGGGTTCGACGGGTGGAACTTCCATGACGACTACAGCCGCGCGCTTTCGGCGGCGGCCGGCAGGGCCGTCCCGCTCGTCGTGGGCAATGACGGCAAGTTCGGCGGCGTCGCCGAGGCGAAGCTCGTCCGAGCGGGCAAGAAGTCCTCCGTGCTGATGCTCGCCCCGGGATCTGGGCTGGGATGCGCGTACATCGACCAGAACGGCCTCCCGCTCGACGGCGAGACGCTCGCGGGGATGGAGGCGGCGCACATGCCCGCCCCGCTCCAGCTGCTCGGCATGAGGCCCCTGCCGTGCGGGTGCGGCCGCTCGTGGGGATGCATGGAGGCCTACACGACGCTCTCCGGAATGCCGCACCTGGTGGAGGAGATGCTCAGGAGGCATCCCGACCACGAGCTCGCAAAGTCGGCTCTCTCGCCCAAGGAGAAGGCGATGTCGATCCGGGGCCTGGCCCAGAAGGGCGACCCCCTCGCGGTCGAGATCTTCGACTTCCAGGCGCGGGCGCTCGGGATCCACGCGGCCTCGCTCTGCCTCGCCCTGGACCCCGGTTTCGTCGTCGTGGGAGGGGGGCTCATGGACCACGAGTCCACGACCCCCGAGTTCCGCGAGCGCTACATCAACATCGTCAGGGAATCGGCCATGCCCTTCCTCTGGCCGGCCCAGCGCTCGACGATCAAGTTCGCGGCCTCCGAGCTTGGCGAGCTCTCGCAGTCCATCGGGGCCGCGCTGGTCGCGCTCTACACCTCGAAGTAGGGCCGCGGCGGGGAGCCCGGGGGCAGGGCTCAAAATCTGGCTAAAACCCGCCCGCCCCGGACAATATCTTGCCCGGGGCCGGCCGAAGCGCTTCATTTGCCGGGGCCCACAAGCAACCCCGACCCGACGAATGCAATACCTTGGACTGTTGTTCACCCTGACGCTCTTGGCGGTGAACCTGTGGGGCCTGATGCTGGTCGCGGGCCTCTACTGGCGGAACCGGTGGTTCGCGCTGGCGCTCGGCCCGATCCTCGCCGTGACGCTCGTCTACGCGGTCGAGTGCCACCACGGCCTCGGGCGGACGCTCCCGGGCCTTGAGCTCTTCTCGACCGTCATGTCCCTGGCCATGATCGCGGCCGCCGCGGTCGGGTGGGAGCCCCGGTGGCTCGGGGAGCGGGGCAGGAGCGTCGCCCGGCAGTGGCGCGACGAGTTCGCCCCGCGCCGGCTCCTCGGGTGCTTCGGGGTGTGCATCGGCGTGTTCCTCTACGCGATGGTGTGGCGCTTCACCTTCCCCGACGTGGACGGCGGCTCCGAGAAGATCGCCGACTTCTCCTACATCTGCAGCTACTACTCGGGGGCGACGATACCGGTGCCCGACGCCTGGTTCAGCCCGTACCCCTCGACGCAGTACTACAGCTTCCAGCACTACGCCGCCGCGCTGATGGGCCGGGTCCTCCTGCTCCCCCCCGGCTCCGCGTACAACATCGGGTACTGCCTGCTCGTGGCGCTCGGCGGCACCGCCTTCGCGGGCGCCGTGTTCCTTGTGGCGCGAAGGGCCTGGACCCGGGCGATCGTGATCGCGTGCTTCGTCATCGGGGGCACGGGGGTGACGATCATCGACCACTTCACCGACAACGACGTCACGCCGTGGACCACCATGCGCTACATAGGGAGCGCGCAGATGGACAAGGCCCCCCTCGGCACCTGGCTCAGGGCCTACAACGCGAAGTACCCGATGCCCGAGGCCGAGGTGAAGACGTTCGTCATGGAGCTCCCCGGGGAGATCTACTCCTACGTCGTCTTCCTCGGCGACTACCACGCCCCCCTCTCGGGCTACTACCTCCTCGGCCTGTGCGCGATGGGGATGCTGCTCTGGACGCGCAGCCGCATGAGCCGCTACGCGGCGGTCGTCGGGTGCACCCTCACGTGGACGCTGCTCGCGAACACGTGGGTCCTCCCCCTGCAGGGGCTCGCCATCGTCCTGTGGCTCGCCGTCAACTGGCGGGACGGGAGGCGCCTGGTGCCCGCCGTGGCGGCGGGGGCCGCGGCCGTCTGGCTCGCCGCCTGGGTCTACCTCTCCGCCTTCACGTCCTCGGCCTCCGGCTACGACACGGCCGTCCGCCTTGTGCCGTGGATCGAGCACACGCCCCCCATCCTCTTCGCGCTCTTCTTCCTGCCCACGATCGCCTTCATCCTCCTCGGGTGGATCTCGGGCAGCCCCACGGCCCGCAGGCTCGCGCTCCTGTGGCTCACGCTCCTCCTCTTCACGGAGTTCTTCTACGTCGACGACGAGTACTCGGGGCACTTCGACCGCTTCAACACGACGCTGAAGTGGTGGCCCTGGGTGATGGCGGGTACCCTCATGACGCTCGCCCCGGTCGTCATCGAGCAGGCCAAGCGCCGGTGGGTGAGGGTCGCCGCGTGCTTCTTCTGCCTCTACCCCTGCTACTACGCCTACGACCTCTCGAAGACCCTGATGGCATGGCCGAAGGATTCCATGGGCAAGATCGAGGGCCACTACTTCCTCACGAAGGAGGAGTTCCCAAGGCTCATGCTCGGGCGCCTCAAGGTCGAGAAGCCCGGGGTCGTGGTCGAGCGGCCGGAGGAGAAGGGCGGCTTCACGAACTCCGCCTGCATCCCCCTCTTCGCGGGCCAGAGGATGTGGCTGGGATGGTGGGGCCACGAGCTGCTGTGGCGCGCCAACAGCGAGGACGTGCGCCGGCGCCACGACGTCCTCATGCGCTTCTATGCCGGGGGGATGCCCGACGCGGGCAAGTGGCTCGTCGCCCAGGGCATCGACTACGTGCTCTGGTACCGTCCGGGCGACACGCCCGAGCTCTGGGAGCGGATGAACAAGGAGGTCGCCCCCGAGTATGTGTGGTGCGACATCCTCACCTACCAGGACGAGGACGGCCGCAGGGTCGGCCTCTGGAAGCGCGCGCCGCAGCCGGGCCCCTAGGGCCCCGGGGCGGGGGCCTACGGCCCCACCTTGTCCGGGACGATGATCTTGAGGACCGAGCGCACCCGGTTGAGCTCGCCGTGGAGGTGGCTCATGATGAAGGCGATCTCGATCGCCCTCGAGTCCGGGACATCGCCCTTCGGCTCGATTGAGAGCCGGGTCTCGAGGGTCGAGAAGCGGCGGCCGACCTCGCGCAGGCCCAGGTCGAGCGCCTCGGACTTGAGGCGGCCCGAGTCCGACGCGAGCTGCCTGCGGTCGGAGGACTGGGCGCCGGCCTTCGCGTGGGTGAGCCAGCGCTCCATGTTCTCGAGGGTCGAGCTCACCTTCGACTTGTAGGTGGGCAGGTCGATCCCGAGCCGCCCGGCGGCCTCCTCGGGCTTCTCGATCTTCTGCAGGCCAGCGATCTCCGCCTTGATTATGCCGATCTGCTCGAAGACCCGGATCTTGTCCGCCGGCTTCACCATGTAGTGGCGGACGCCCAGGCGGGCGGCCCGGACGACCGTGGCGCTGTCGGTCGAGGTCGTGCAGATGATGACCCTCACGTACCGGCAGGCCGGGGTCGCCCTCACGCGCTCCAGCAGGTCGAGCCCGGAGATGGAGGGCAGCATCAGGTCCAGGAAGACGACGTCAAAGGGGTGGCGCGGGTCCTCCATCAGCTTCAGCGCGTCGTCGCCGTCCGAGGCCGTCAGAATACGGTGGTCCCCCTCGGACTTGAGGATGTTCAGGAGCATCTCCCGCGAAGTGGCTTCGTCTTCGACGATCAGGATATTCAAGGCTGGAAAAGGGCGACTTTCATTTCAGAAAAACGGGACGCCGTGTCAACTGTAGCCAGCAATTTGCGACGGGCCTCATTTAACGGCCGCCCAGACCCTCTGAACATCCTCGTGGTCCTCAAGCTCCTGCAGGAACTCCCCCACCTCGGCCCGCGCCGTGTCGTCCAACTCCGGAAACACCTTGGCGAGGTAGCCGAGCTCGCTCGTCACGACCGACCACCCGTGCTGGGCCAGCCACACCGAAGCCGCATGCACGGCGGTCCTGTCGGTCGTGAACCGCGCGCCCGCGCGCCCCTCGGGGATGTCGTCGTTCTGATGGTGGGTCAGCACCTCGACGTCGTTCGCCCCGGCCTCGATCGCCGCCGCCTCGAGGTCCGTCGCGGGGTCCGCGTGGTGGGCCTCGACGATCCCGACGTGGTCGAAAAGGAACTTGTTGCTCCCCGCGTTGCCGAGGACTCCCCGCCTGAAGATGAACCTCATCTCGGGGGCGGTCCGCTGGTGGTTGTCGGTGTAGACCTCCACGATCACGGGGACCTTGTGCGGCGCATACCCCTCGAAGACGACATGCTCAAGCTGGTGCTTGTCGTCGCCGCCGCCCGAACCCTTCTTGATCGCCCGCTCGATGACATCACGGGTCACGCTCGCCTTGCGGGCCTTCTCGAGGACCGCGAAGAGCCGCGCGTTGGACGCCGGGTCCGGGCCGCCGAGCTTCGCCGCCACCGTTATCTCCTTCACCACCTTCCCCACGACCTGCCCCTTCTTCAAATTGACGATCGCCCGTTTCGCGTGAAGCCATTGACGTCCCATGAGAAGGAAGGGGTTAGCATCCCGGTAGCACTGGGGCAATTGCAAACGTTCTGGATTCCTCCAGGGGGGGGTGTAGGCTCCGCGTCCATGAACCCCGCGATCCCCCGCTCGCTCCCCTGGGCGCTGTGCGCCCTCCTTACCCTGGCCGGCCCCGCGCACGCGCAGGTGCCCTCCGGCCGGATCACGGCCCTCTCCCGGGGTGTCAACCTCTCGCACTGGTTCTCCCAGATCCCGAGGAACAAGGGTGCCTACTCCCACGAGTGGTTCTCCTCCTACGACAGGCCAGAGGACTTCGCCCTGATCGCCAACGCAGGCTTCACCCACGTGCGCTATCCCGTCGAGTTCGAGATGTTCCTCGACGAGGCGAATCCCGACGTCCTTCGCGGGGAGTTCCTCCCCGATTTCGACGCCGCGCTTGACCACATCCTCTCGACCGGGCTGGCCGTGATCGTCGACTGGCACGCCCGCGAGGACACGAAGGACCGGCTCCGCACCGACGACACCCTGGCCCTGAAGGCGGCCGCCCTCTGGGGCGCAATGGCGCGCCACCTCGCGGCGCGCAGCCCCGAGCGCGTGTTCCTCGAGACCATGAACGAGCCCGCGGGGAAGATGTCCCTGGAGCGCTGGAGCTGGGTCCAGAGGGGCCTCTTCGCCGCGATGCGGGCGGGCGCGCCGCTCCACACGATCATCGTGACGTCCAACCGCTGGAGCGGCGTCGACGAGCTGGCGAAGCTGGCGCCGCTGGACGATGGGAACGTCGTGTACAACTTCCACTTCTACGAGCCGATGGCGGAGACCCACCAGGGTGCCTCATGGGCGGGCCCCGGAGAGAAGGCGCTTTCGGGGATAGCCTACCCCGTCGACGAGGCGGCCAAGGCGGCCCAGCTCGCCTCCCTCACCGACCCTGCGGCGCGCTCGGAACTCGGGGAATACCACGCGAACAGGGCATGGATCGCCTCCCGGATCTCGATCGCCCTGGCCTGGGGCAAGGAGCACCACGTGCCCCTCACGTGCAATGAGTTCGGCGTCTACACCCGGGTTTCCCCGCCGGACAGCCGCGCCCGCTGGATCCGGGACGTAAGGGAGCTCTGCGAGGAGGGGGGCGCCGGCTGGACCATGTGGGACTACGCGGGCGGCTTCAAGGTGGCGGACACCGACGCGGCCGGCAAACGAGCCATGGACCCCGCCTGCCTCGGGGCCCTGGGCCTTCGCACGCGCACGCCCTAGTCCAGGGAGAACGGGTTTGCGATCGCCGGGTTCCGCGGCAAGGGTTCCGCGCCCCCGGCAAGGGGGAGCGCACCCATGCAGACCCCCTCCAACATCCAGTCCATCGGCGAGGAGATCGCCATTGCCTGGAGCGACGGCTCGGAGTCCTTCATCCGCCAGGACCTCCTGCGCAGGGCCTCGCCGAGCGCCTCGACCCAGGGTGAGCACGACGTCTTCGGCAACAAGTACGGCGGCGAATCCAGGGCCGACTACACCGGCGTCAAGGTCGTCGGCTGGCAGCGCATCGGCAACTACGCCATCCGCTTCGACTTCAGCGACGGGCACGGAAGCGGGCTTTACACGTTCGACTACCTGAGGAGACTGGGCGACCTTCCGCCGGCCTAACCTCCCCTCCCATGCCAGATCCCGTCACCTTCCCCGCACGCACGACAACCCCCGAGATCGAGCTCGGAAAGCTGCTCCAGCCGAAGTTCGGCCCGGACGGGATGATCCCCTGCATCACGGTCGACCACGCCACGGGCGCGGTGCTCATGTTCGCGTTCATGAACGCCGAGTCGCTGGCCCATACGATCCGCACCCGGAAGGCGACCTACTGGAGCCGATCGCGGGCGAAGCTCTGGGTGAAGGGGGAGGAGTCGGGCAACGTGCTCAAGGTGGTCGACCTCTACGTCGACTGCGACCAGGATGTGCTCCTCCTCAGGGTCGAGAACGCCGGCAAGGGCGCCTGCCACAACGGCTATCCCTCCTGTTTCTACCGGAGGCTCTCGGCCGGGGCCGACCCCGGGCGCCGGGAGTCGCTCACGCTCGAGTTCGCCGCCGAGAGGGCCTTCGACCCGGCCGAGGTCTACAAGAAGAGGTAGCGGGTCACTCGGCCTCGGACTCGTCGAGGATCGTGATCATCAGGTCGGCGCTGGACACGACCTGTCCGTCGACCGAGCAGCTCACCTCGGCCACGGCGATCTTGCCGCTTCGCACCTTGGTGAGCTTCGCGTGGATCTGAAGCTGGTCGCCCGGCCTCACCGGCTTGCGGAACTTGACCTTGTCGGCGCTCATGAAGAACGCGGGCTTGGGAACCCAGTTGTTCCAGCGCACGATCAGCACCCCGGCGGCCTGGGCCATCGCCTCGAGCTGGAGGACGCCCGGCATGACCGGGTTGCCCGGGAAATGCCCGTTGAAGTACGGCTCGTTGAAGGTGACGTTCTTGATGGCGACCAGCTCGTCGGAGCCCTTGATCTCCACCACGCGGTCGATCATCACGAACGGGTAGCGGTGCGGCAGGATGTCCAGGATGCTCCTGATATCGAGGCTCTTCACGTCGACGGCGGGCGTGGGTCGCAGCGCCCCCTTCCTCCTGGCGCCCCCCTTCTTCCCCTCCTGGAGGCGGTCGAAGAGGGCCTTGGTGAGCTCGGCGTTTATCGCGTGGCCGGGTCGCGTCGCCACGATGTGGGCCTTCAGCGGCATGCCGAGCAGCGAGATGTCCCCGACGATGTCCAGGATCTTGTGGCGGACGAACTCGTCCTTGAACCTGAGCGGCTCCTTGGACATCACCTTGTCGCCCTTGATGACGACGGCGCAGTCGAGGGAGCCGCCGCGGATCTTGCCGAGCTTCAGGAGCTCCTCGATGTCCTCGTAGATCGTGAAGGTTCGCGCCGGGGCGATCTGGGCGACGTAGGTCTCGGGGTCCACCGAGAGCGAGAGATGCTGGGTGTGGATCCCGCGGTCGTCCGCCGAGGTGCACGAGATCTTCAGGCCGTCGTGGGGGATCGCGATGATCGATGAGTTGCCCCGAGACACGGAGACGGGGGCGTCGAGCGTGTAGTACTCCCGGTCCCTGTCCTGCTCGACCGGCTCCCCCTCGACGATCAGGTTCACGAAGGGCCGCGCCGACCCGTCCATGATCGGCGCCTCGGACGCGTTCATCTCGACCAGGACGTTGTCGATCGAGCACCCGGCGAGCGCGCTGAGCACGTGCTCGACGGTGTGGATCTTGACGTGGCCGGACTGGATCGTCGTCGCGCGGACGAGGTCCGTGATGTGGTCCACCCGGGGCTGGATCTCCGGGGACCCGCTCAGGTCCACCCGCCTGAAGACAACCCCGTGGTTCACGGGCGCCGGCCTCAGGGTGAGGGTGACGGCCTCGCCGGTGTGCAGCGCGTTACCCTTTATTGTCACGGGACGCGTCAAGGTGCGTTGTTTCATGGGTATAGGGCGGTGAGTTTCGGCAGGGCGAGCAGGCCAGCGCAAGAGCGGAGAGTCCGCCGGGCCGGCCTTGACAGGAAAGGCTGGGTGCTTAGGAGTGAACCTTCCAGCAAACAAATAGACCCTCCCGACACGCACAGACGCCATGCCCGCAGCAAACGACATCCGCAAAGGCCAGGTAATCAAACACAATGGCGAGCCCCACCTCGTCATGGAGACCCAGCACCGCACCCCCGGGAACCTCAGGGCGTTCGTCCAGGTGAAGATGCGTAACCTGCGATACGGCAAGGCCCTGGACCAGCGCTTTGCCTCGACCGACACGATCGAGGTGCTTCCCACCGATCGCCGCACGCTGGAATTCAGCTACGCCGACCGCGATGCCTTCGCCTTCATCGACCCGACGACCTTCGACCAGATCGAGATCTCCGCGGAGACCCTCGGCGACGTGAAGAACTACCTCACCGCGGGCGGAAAGGTGGACGTCCTCTTCGTCAACGACAAGCCGCTCACGGTCGAGCTCCCCTCGGCCGTCAACCTGAAGGTCATCGAGTCCGCCGACGGGATCCGCGGGGACACGACGAGCAACGTGCAGAAGCCCGCCAAGCTTGAGACCGGCCTGGTGATCCAGGTCCCTCTCTTCGTCAAGGAAGGCGAGCTCGTGCGGGTCGGCACGGCCGACGGCAGCTACCTGGGGCGCGCCTAGCCCCCGGGCGGCCGGGGCCTCAAGCTACCCTGGCCCAGAGGACCTTAAGGTAGCGTCCCTCGAGGCAATTCGAATACACCGGGTGGTCGGGCCCGGGTCCCGTGCGGTCCAGGAACTGGAGCCGGCGGCCGAGCCGGTGCGCGGCCTTGATCACGTGCTGCTCGAAGTCCTCCAGGCTCAGGAGCCCCGAGCACGAGCACGTGACGAAGATGCCGCCCTGCCTGACGAGCCCGATCGAGAGCTGGTTCAGGTCCTCGTACTTCTGGCGGCCCTCCCAGTTGCCGTGCGCGTCGCGCGTGAAGATGAACTTCGGCGGGTCCAGGACGACCAGGTCCCAGGACTCCTTGTTCTGGTACATCTGCCGCGCGTAGGCGAAGGCGTCGGCGTGCACGAAGGAGAGCCGCACCTGGTTGAGGTTCGCGTTGCGCCTGGCCTGGGCGATCGACACCTCGTCCAGGTCGACGCTCGTCACCTCTCCGGCGCCGCCCAGCACCTTCGCGTAGAGCGAGAACCCGCCCGTGTAGCAGCACAGGTCGAGCACGCGGGCGCCCGCCGAGAACTGCGCCAGGCGCCGGCGGTTGTCGCGCTGGTCGCAGAAGAACCCGGTCTTGTGGCCCTCGGCGAAGTCGACCTCGAAGCGGACCCCGTTCTCCCGTATCTTCACGGTGCGCGGCGCCGCCGCGTTCGTCTCGTTGAAGAGGGAGGGCTTGATGCCCTCCAGGCTCCCCAGGTCGTGGTCCACGTGCACCCGGGCGAACTTGGTGCCCGCCAGCTCGTGCAGCAGCGGGAGCCACGCCGGGAGCCGCTGGGCCATCCCGAGGCTCACCACCTCGCACAGGAGCACGTCGCCGTAGCGGTCAATCGTAAGGCCGCTCAGCCCGTCCCCGTCGGAGTTCACCAGGCGGTAGGCCTCGGTCGCAGCGTCCAGCTTGAACACGTCCCTGCGCAGGGCCACGGCCCGGCGGATCGCGCCTTCGAGGTAGTCCTCCCCTATCGGCTGGGCGCCGTGCGCCACGACCCGCAGCGGGATCTTGGCCCGGGGGTTGTAGAGGCCCGCGCCGACAGGCTCGCCGTTCTTGTCATAGACCGAGACCCAGTCGCCCGGGCGCGCGCCGTCGGAGACCTCGCCGAGCAGGCGCGGGAATATGGCGGGCTGGAAGGTGACGTACTTGAGCTGGGCCCAAGGCCGCGGCCAGGACGAGCGGTCGACCACGCTCAGGCGACGCGCTCGACGATGGCCGGGGGCGGCGTCGGGCGCTTCGGCGCGAGGCGGTAGGCGTTCTTGAAGTACTCGAGCGCCTGCTCGAGCTTCGCCTCGTNNCCTCGTCGTTGTAGTGGATCATCATCAGCGGCTCGCCCTGCTTCACCTGCGTGCCGACCTTCTTGATCTCGGAGACGCCGACCGAGTGGTCGATCTTGTCGTGGGCGTTCTCGCGGCCCGCGCCGAGCAGGTGCACGCCGCGCGCGATCATCGCCGCGTTGATGGTGTGCACGTAGCCGCGCTTGGGGGCCGGCAGCTTGCGGATGTGACGGGCCTGCGGGAACTTCTCGGGATGGTCGATGAAGGAGGTGTCGCCGCCCTGCGCCCTGACGAGTTCCTTGAACTTCTCAAGGGCCGAGCCGTCGGTGAGGTGGCGCTGGACGGTCTGCTTGGCCGAGAGCGTCGAGCCGGCCACGCCCGCGAGGCGGACGATCTCCATGCCGAGCTTCAGGACGAGCTCCTTCACATCCTCAGGGCCCTCGCCCCGCAGGAGCTGGATCGCCTCCTTGACCTCGAGCGCGGTGCCGACCGAGTCCCCGAGGGGCTGGTTCATGTCGGTCACGAGCGCGACGCAGCGGCGCTTCATCGAGCGGCCCACGCGCGTCATCGAGCGGGCAAGCTGCTTGGCCTGCTCCAGGTCCTTGATGAACGACCCGTTGCCCCACTTTACGTCGATGACGAGGCCCTCGGCCCCCTCCGCGAGCTTCTTGGAGAGCACGCTTCCCGTGATCAGCGGCAGGCTCGGGATCGTGCCGGTGTCCTTGCGCAGCTCGTAGAGCTTGGCATCGGCCGGGGCCAGGTCCTCGTTCTGGGCAATGATCGCCCCGCCGATCTTGGCGAGCTGCTGGGCGAACTGCTCGTTCGTCTGGTGGCCCTTGAACCCTGGGATGGCGGCCAGCTTCTCAAGGGTGTTGATGACGTAGTCGTGCTCGACCCCGCACATCATCGGGACGACGACCCCGGAGGCCATGGCGAGCGGCACCAGGACCAGGGAGGTCTTGTCGCCCACCCCGCCCGTCGAGTACTTGTCGATCTTCGGCTTGGCAATGTGGGAAAGGTCTATCACCTCGCCAGATAGCATCATTTCCTCGGTCAAGTCCGCCGTCTCCTGGGCCGACATCCCCGAGAAGTAGATGGCCATGGCGAGCGCGGCCAGCTGGTGGAGGGGCATCTCCCCGTCCAGCGTGCTGTCGATGATGTAGCGGATCTCCTCCTGGGTGAACTCCCCGCCGTCCCTCTTCTTCTCAATCAAGAAGTTAAACGTGGGTTTGATGAAGCGCCGTGCTGGGATGGTGCGTTTGCTCGTCATGGAGTGAGATGGGCGTGTGAGGGATCCCCGGGACGGGGAAAGCGTACGAGCCAACACGCTCCCTAGGAAATGTCGAGCCAAAACGGCCCAGAGAGTCCGCGCTTGCGCCTGCTGGCGGCGGGGTGGTGAAGTGCCCCGATGCACCTAGCGTTCGATTTGATAGGCGAGCTGGAACAGGCCCTTGCGAAGGCCGCGGCAGCCGCCGGCCTCGAGCCGGGCTCGTTCGAGCCCGGGGTGCGCACCTCAGACCCCCGGCACGGAGACTTCCAGGCGAACGGGGTCCTGGCGGCGGCGAAGAGGGCTGGAAAGCCGCCGCGCCCCATGGCCGAGGCCGTGGTCGCCCACCTCCAGGGCGACCTGCGGGAGGGATTCGAGGTCTCGGTCGCGGGCCCGGGTTTCATCAACTTCTCCGCCCGTCCGGCCATGCTCCTGGCCTGGCTGAAGGCCTTCCGAAGCCGGGACGACCTCGCCGCGGGCGCCAGCGCCGCGCACAAGGGCGAGACCTGGGTGGTCGACTACAGCTCCCCCAACGCGGCCAAGCAGATGCACGTGGGCCACCTCCGCTCGGCCGTGATCGGCGAGGCCGTCTCGAGGCTCCTCGCCTTCACCGGTGCACGGGTCGTGCGCGACAACCACCTGGGCGACTGGGGCACCCAGTACGGCAAGCTGATCTGGGCCTACAAGCGCATGATCGACGAGGGGGCCCTCGAGAGGGACCCGATCGCCGAGTTCGAGCGCCTCTACAAGGCGGGCAACACGGCCGCGGAGGCGGACCCCGCGGTCATGGACGAGGCGCGGGCGGAGCTCGTGAAGCTCCAGGGGGGCGACCCGGAGAACCTGGCCCTCTGGGAGAGGATCAACCGGGCCAGCCTGTCCGCCTTCCAGGGGATCTACGACCGGCTCGGGATCCGGTTTGACGAGACGCTCGGCGAGAGCTTCTACAATGACAAGGTCGGCCGCGTGTACGCCGAGCTCTCGGAGGCGGGGATCTCGAGCCAGAGCGACGGGGCCCAGGTCGTGTTCCACCCGGAGCACCCCAGGTTCAAGACGCAGCCGATGATCGTGCGCAAGTCCGACGGGGCCGCCAACTACGCGACCACCGACCTGGCGACCATCCTCTACCGCACCGAGCACTTCCGCGCCGACTGCATCCTGTACGTGGTCGACAAGCGCCAGGGCGACCATTTCGAGCAGCTCTTCCTGACCGCACGGAAGTGGTACGCGAAGACCGGGCGGAGCGTGCCCAGGCTCGTCCACGTGGACTTCGGGACCGTGCTCGGCGAGAACGGCAAGCCCCTGAAGACCCGGACGGGCGACAACATCCGGCTCAGGGACCTCCTCGACGAGGCGACCGAGCGCGCCTACCTCCTGGTGACGCAGAAGAGCCCGGACTTCCCCGAGGAGGAGCGCCGGAGGATCTCCGAGATCGTGGGCGTCGGTTCCGTCCAGTACGCCGACCTCACCCAGAACCGCGCGAGCGACTACCTCTTCTCCTGGGAGAAGATGATCTCCCTGGAGGGCAACACGGCCGCGTACCTGCTCTACGCCCTTGCGAGGATCCGGTCGATCTTCAGGCGCCAGGGGCTGGAGTGCGGCGACCCGGCGGCGGAGGCCGGGGCCGGCGTCCCCGAGACGCCGGCCGAGGTCGCGATCGCCCGCAAGCTTGTGAAATTCGCGGACACGCTTCGGCTCTCGACCGAGACCCTCTGCCCCCACTTCCTGTGCCTCTACCTCTACGAGTTGGCCGGGGAGTTCAGCACGTTCTACAACGCCGACAAGGTCATCGTGGAGGACCCGGCGGTGCGGGCAAGGCGCCTGATGCTGTGCGCCCGGACGCTCCTCATCCTTGAGACGGGACTCGGGCTCCTGGGCCTGAGGACGCTCGAGCGGATGTAGCCAGATCGCGCTTGCCGCCCCTGCCCCCTCCAACCAGCCTTCCCCGCATCATGGCCACGCAGGAATTCTACATTCGCGAGGCCTCGGAAAACGAGGCGAGGGGCCCCTTCAACATGGAGCAGCTGGTCTCTCTCGCGGAAACCGGCCAGTTGACCCTCGACACGCTCTGGTACGACCCGGCGATCGAGGACTGGGCCGTCATAGGGACCAATGACGAGCTCAAGGAAAGTCTCTTCCCCGAGAAAAGGAAGCTCAGGATGAAGGTGCGGGAGGCGCTCCCCCAGACAAAGCAGGGCGACTCCCTCGCCCCGATCACGGTCGAGGACATGCTCGCCGGGGCGGAGGGCCGGACGGCCGACACGAAGGACAAGAAGGACCCCGCGATCCTGCAGGCCCATGCGGCGCGGATCGGGATGTGGTCGGCGGTCGCGTGCCTCGTGCTCGCCGCCGCCGGCGAGATCCTCCCGAGCGCCGACTCCATCGCGGCGATGGACGTCGCCAAGATCCTGGGCCAGCCCCTGGCGTTCCTCGGCGTGTTCGACCTCTTCGTGGCCGTCATGCTCGGGCTGGGCGTCGTCTCCTTCTATCCCCTGGTCCGGTTCAGGGCGGCCCTTGGCCTGGGGCTCTTCGGGTTCATCTTCTACGCCCAGGGAAGCCCCACCCCGCTCCTCGCCCAGGCGGGCGGCGCCGTCGGACTCTATTTCGCCACCGTCTGGGTGGACATGCTCCCGGTCCTCATCGTCTCGTCCGTGGGCATCCTCGGCTCGGCGGGGGCCGCGTATTTCCTGCTGGCGACCTGATCGGCCCGAAATGCTGCCCACGGGCGTCGCCAGGGGCCTCTCCCAACTCTGGAACAGGGACATCTGGCAGGTGGGCCGCCTGAACGACCGCTCGCCCCTGGGGTTGTTCTACGCCATCCTCCGGGTCGTCTCGACGACGCTGGCGACCTTCTTTGACACGAAGACGGCGTCCCGGGCGGCGGACCTGAGCTTCAGCTCGCTCCTCGGCCTCGGGCCCCTGATCGCGATCGCGATGCTCGTCGCCTCGACGCTCTTCGGGGACCGCAACCCTCACCTGGCCGTCGACACGCTCAACCGGGTGATCACGTTTGTCGCGCCCCAGCTCGGGGAGTATGAGAGCGCGGGCGCCACCGGGGCCGTCCCCGTCAACCCTGAGCTCGTCAGGATGATCAACGGGTTCATCCAGGGGGCGCGCTCCGAGACCGCCGGGGCGGTGGGCGCGCTCCTCCTGGTCGTGATCGTCCTCTTCCTGTTCAAGTCGATCGAGGACGCCTTCAACGACATCTGGGGCGTGAGGCGCGGCCGCACGCTCGTCATGCGCGTCGCGTTCTACTGGACCGTGATGACGCTCGGGGGGGTGGTCTTCTTCGCCGCCGTGGCCCTCCTCGGCGCGGGCGCATTCGTGAACGTGTTCGTGGAGAAGCTCCCGTTCGGCGCGGAGATCGCGCGCCTGCTGCGCTGGTCCCTGCCCTCATTCTCGTTCGCGCTCCTGGTGGCGGTCCTCGCGGTGTTCTACCGCGCGATCCCCCACACACGGGTGCGCTGGGGCGCCGCGCTCGCGGGGGCCCTGGCGGTGGCCCTCCTTCTGACTGCGAACAACTTCCTTGCCTTCCTGTACCTCAGGCGCGTGCTCCTGACCCGGAGCCTGTTCGGCTCGCTCGGGATCATCCCGGTGCTCATGTTCGGCCTCTACGTGTTCTGGCTCTTCGTGCTGATCGGCGGCCAGATCAGCTACGCCGTGCAGAACGTCCACACGCGCAACAGCCGGCTCGCCTGGGGGAGCCTGAGCGCGAAGAACCGGGAGCGCCTCTCGCTCGCGGTCCTGATGGCGATCTGCCGGCGCTTCCACGCCTGCCAGCCCCCCATATCGGTCCCGGAGCTCTCGGACGCGGTCCGGCTCCCCGCGCAGGTCGTCAACGAGTGCCTCAACCGGATCGTCGACGCGGGCTACGTGATGTGCGTGCCCGCGGCGCCGGGCTCCCCGTCGACCGAGTCCTGCTACCAGCCCTCGAGGCCCCTGGGCCGGATCACGCTCTTCGAGTTCAAGGCGGCGGCCGATGCGCTCGGCGGGGACGCCTCCGGGCCGCCCCTCGAGAAGACGGACCCCTGCGTGCTCGAGTTCGGGGCGGCCATGGAGCGCGCCGGCAGGGAGGGTTTCTTCGCGAGGTCGGTCGAGGAGATCCTCAACGACGAGGCCGCCGCCAATTAAACGTTGCCAGCACCGGTGGGCGCCCTAGCCTCCGATCCCTTTTCCCCATATGATTTCCTGGATCCAGCGCACCTTCCAGCACCACTTCCGCCTCATCTTCGCCGTCCTTCTCGTGGGCATGGTGATCCCCTTCATCTTCACGATCGGGTCGACCCCCGGGATCGGGCGCGCGGAGCACAAGACCGCGACCCGGGAGTTCTTCGGGCACAACCTGCTCAGCCAGGAGGAGTCCCGGGTGATGGTCATGGACACCCGCATCAGCGCCGACCTCCAGTACGGCCAGAGCGTCTCCCCCGAGCAGATCCAGTACTACATGTACCAGAGGGTCGCCGCCCAGTACCTCGCCGACCAGCTCCACCTGCCCCAGCCCACCGGCGCCGAGATCACCGAGTTCATCAAGCGCCTCCACATCTTCTCCGGCGCCGACGGCCAGTTTGACGTCTCGCGCTACGACGCGTTCCGCAGCTCGCTCAAGGCCGGCTCCGCGACGTCCGAGGCCGACATCGCACGGGTGATCCGCGACGACGCGCGAATGGGCAAGCTGCAGAGGCTCATGGCCGGGCCGGGCTACGTCATGCCCTCGGACGTGAAGGAGCTTCTCGTGAAGGCGGATACCACGTGGACCCTCTCGACGGTCACGGTCGACTATGCGGGCTTCTCGCCGGACATGAGCCTAGGGGAGGCGGAATTGTCCAAGTTTTTTACGGACAATATCTTCCGTTACACGATAGCCCCGCGGGTCGCAGCGGACTACGTGCAGTTCGCCGCCTCGTCGTTCACGCCTGGAATTGCGCCCACGGACGCCGAGGTGCGTGAATTCTACGACGCCAACCCCTCGATGTTCCCCAAGGCGGCCGGCGCCAAGGCCCCGGCCGCGAAGAGCGACCCCGCGGCCGACTTTGAGGCCGCCAAGCCCGCGGTTCGCCTGGCGCTGGTCCTCGAGCTGTCCAAGCGCAGCGCCGTCAAGGCTGCCTCGGACCTCGCGTATTCCCTCTACGAGGGGAAGGTCTCCCGCGCCTCGCTCGACGCGTTCCTCGCCGGCCACAAGCTCAAGGTCGACAGCCTGGCCCCCTTCACCCGTGAGGCCGGGCCTGCCGAGCTCGGGGGCTCCCAGGAGGTCGCCCAGGCCGCGTTCGCGCTCAGCGCCGACCGGTTCTACTCGGAGGGCCTGCCGACGCCCTCCGGGGCCGCCGTGCTGATCTGGAAGGAACTGCAGCCCGCCCGCCAGCCCGCGCTCTCCGAGATCCGGGAAAGGGTGCGCTCCGACGCCCTGGACAACCAGAAGCGGATCCGCTTCGTGGAGTTCGGCCGGTCCCTCAAGACGGGCATCGAGCGCCGCCTGAAGGCGGGGGAGTCCTTCGAGAAGGCCGCCGCCGAGGCCGCCGGGTCGGTCAAGGTCGCCGTCAAGGCCTACCCGCCCTTCTCGCTCCGCCAGCAGCCCCGCGACGTCGAGCAGTCGATCCAGGCCTCGCTCGACCGCCTCGCCAAGGGTGCCGTCTCCGACATGGAGGCCACTGCTGACAAGGGCGTCATCGTGTATGCGGCCGACAAGAAGGCCCCCGCGGCCGACGAAAGCAACCCCCTCTACGGCCAGATCAAGCTCCAGCTCGCCGACTCCTACGCCCGGGCGGACGCGACCACGGCCATGCGCGAGATCGTCGACAAGGAGCTCAAGCGCGCGGACGGCACCGCCAAGTAGGGCCGCCGCTCAACCGCGGCTTTCGACCGTCCCCGCTGTTGGGCGCGCCGCACGTAGAAAAAGAGTAACTTTGGGCCCCCAAGCGGTGTTGAATCATGATTAACCGCCCAATTCCTCCCACCTAATGCACAGACCCACCGTCCGCGCAGCCTTCGCCCTTTTATGCATCCTGTCCGCCCGGCCGGCGTCCGCCGCGGAGGGTCGCGGCCCCTTGCCGGCCTTCGGGGACACCGCCCCGCCGGTCGACCTGTCGGGCCCGGTCAGCCTGCAGGGCTGCGTCGGCCAGGCGCTCGGCCGCAACTTCACCGTCAGGATCCAGCAGTTCACCGTCTTCGAGGCGGCGGACGCCGTCGAGATCCAGGAGGCCGCCTTTGAGCCGACCTTCGGGTTCAGCGCCAACAAGCAGTTCTCCCAGCCCACGATCAACGAGTCGCAGTTCGGCTTCCCGGCAAATTCGACCACGGAGACCGCCGCCCTCTCGGTGAACGACACCCTGATCACGGGGGCGACCCTCACCGGCAACTACAGCCTGGTCCGGGCCAACGAGTCCCCCGCCTTCTTCCCGCCCAACCCCTCCTACGCGGGTGCGACGAGCATCTCGGTGACCCAGCCCCTTCTCCAGGGGGCCGGCAGCGACTACAACCGCGCGGCGCTCGAGAGCGCGCGGCTGGGGGTCAGGATCTCGAACCTCAACTTCAAGAGCACGGTGCTCACCATGGTCCTCAACGTGGAGAACACCTACTACAACCTGCTCTACCAGCGGGAGCAGTACAAGGTGCAGGAGGAGGAGCTCAAGCAGGCGCAGCAGCTCCTCGACGAGAACACGATCAGGCGCCAGACTGGCGTGCTGACGGACCTGGACGTCATGAACGCCAAGGCGGGGGTCGCCTCCGCCCAGAACCTCCTGATCCTCGACCGGCAGGCCGTCCGCAACAGCGAGGACAGCCTCCTGCAGCTCCTCGGCGACCGCGAGTTCAGGTCCTCCGTCGGGGAGGTCTCCTTCCCTGACATCGGGGAGCCCGAGGTGTCGTTCGACCGTTCCTACAAGGCGGCCCGGGAGGACGGCCCCGACCTGGCCGTCGCGATGGCCACGATCGACCAGTTCAAGCTGGCGGCGCTCAAGGCCAAGAGGAACACGCTGCCCGAGCTCAACGTGAACGGGGGCGTCGGCTACGGTTCCTACGCCGCCACCGCCTACCAGTCGCTCACCGGCAGCTGGAACGGCTACAACTGGACCGCGGGGATCACGCTGAGCGTCCCGTGGGGGATGAAGGCCAACAAGGCCCTCTACCACCAGGCCCTTTCCCAGGTCCGCAGCCACGAGGTCGCCTACGACCAGGCCGACCAGAACCTCGTGGTCAACGTGCGCAGGGCGGTCCTCGCGGTGCAGACGGGGATCCAGAGCGTGCGCTCTTCCGCGGAGAACACGCGCTACGCGACCAAGGCGTACGAGCTCACGAAGGCGCAGTTCGACGCCGGTCTTGCCACGAGCTATTTGGTGCTCCAATCTCAGAACACTCTTGAAACCGCCCGCGTCAGTGAGTTGCAGGCGAAGGTCAATCTGCTCTCGGCGACCGCGAACCTGCGATTCTTCGAGGGCAGCTCGCTGCAACTCTACCGAATCAACCTTCCGGAATGAGGGATCCGGCCACCAGGCCGGATTCAGCCTTGTCGAATTGGCGGTGGTGGTCCTGATCATCGGGATCCTCGCGGCCCTGGCGGTCCCTGCGCTCAAGAAGAACGCCCTCAACGCGAGATCGAGCGCGGTGATGAACGACCTCCGGGTCTACGCGGGCGCCTTCCAGGCCTACGCCCAGGAGCACGGGGACTGGCCCCCCGGGGGGGGCGGGCCCGGCGTGTTCCCGCCCGGGATGGACGGATACCTCAACCAGACAAACTGGTCGCGCACGACACCGATCGGGGGTAACTACCAGTTTGCCACCCAGACGCCCCAGCAGGGCGGTCGGTACGCCGCCGTGATCATCATCTCGTCAACCGCCAACAACCCGGTCTCCTCGGACTTCAACCAGCTCTCGGACATCGACAAGAAGCTCGACGACGGGAACCTTGCGTCCGGTAATTTCTTCCTAGGGTACCGCAACTATCCGGTATTCGTGTTGGAGCACTAAATGTACCGCGTAACCACCTCCCACCTCGGTCCAGACGCCCGGCGAGTCAACCCGGCAAGCGAGGACTTGGACCGCGGCGAGCTGAGCTCGGCCGAGCTGACCATCCTCCTCGACGCCTTCATCGAGATAGACCCCGCCGAGAACGAGGAGCACGACCCCCATGTCGTGGTCGCCGGGCGCGGTGCGAAGCTGATCATCCGGACGAGCCGCGGGCGCCTCCAGGTCTACGACGTCCGCGACCATGCGGCGCCGGCCGTCGAGCTGTCGGTGGCGAAGATAATCGAGCGCCTGGACCTCGTGGAGACCGCCGCCCCTTTCGCCCGCCAGGAGGAGGAGCAGCCGCCCCCGACCGCGCCCCACCGGGGCATCGCCTTCGCCATGCTGACCCTGGGGCTCATCCTCAACGGCTACATCCTCTACTCGGTCTTCTACGTCGAGAGCGTGAACAAGAAGGTCGAGGTGAAGCTCCTCACCGACGCCGACGAGGTGAGGGCGAAGGAGACCGCGCTCGCCGGGGTGTACGCCACCGGTCCGAAGACGGGCGACCGGGTCATCGAGATCGACCCGACCGGGCAGGTCCGGTTCTACGAGATGGGCGCAAAGGGCCCGATCAACGACTCCAAGGACACCTACCGGATCGGCCGCCACGACGGGCTTCTTTGCCTGACGACGGTCGACAGCGGCGTCGTGGACCTGGTCGGGGACACCCTTGTCTACTACAAGGACGTCTACCAGCGCAGGAAGCCCTCACCCAAGGAATAGGCCCGAGGGCTCCGCGGGCCCTCCGGAGTCGATGACCGTGTGGGCGGGAAGCTGGGTCCGGAACCAGGTCCTCTGCTTTTTCACGAGGGCCCGGGTATCCCTCGCGATCGCCTCGGCCAGCGCCTCGGAAGGCATGCGGCCCTCGATCACCTCGATCGTCTCGCGGTAGCCGATGGCCCTTGCCGCGCTCGGGTTGGAGAGGAGGCCGCGGCCCATGAGCCCCCTGACCTCGTCCACAAGGCCCGTCCGGATCATCTCGTGGACCCGGGCGGCGATCCGGGCCTCGAGCGCCGGCGCCGCCAGGTCAAGGCGGGCCAGCCTGACCGTCCAGCCCCGGAAGGGGTGATCGGCCCTCGCGAAGTCCGCGGCGAGCTCCGCGAGGGTCCGGCCCGACGCCAGGCACCTCCCCAGCGCGGCCGCCACCCGCCGGGGGTTGCGCGTGTCGAGTCCCGCCAGGCCCCCGGGATTGAGGCGCCCAAGCTCGGACACGAGCGGGCCGAGCCCGCCCTCCCCGAGGAGGGCCTCGACGCGGGTGCGGACCTCGGCGGGGACCTGGACGGCGTCCGCCACGGGCCCGAAGAAGCTCCCCAGGTAGAAGCCGCTGCCGCCGACCGCGAGGACCGCGTGCCCGCGGCCCATTATATCCTCGGCCGCCGCGAGCGCCAGGGGCGCGTAGACGGCGGCGTTCATGGGCTCGGAGACGTCGCGGATGTCGACCAGGTGGTGGCGCACCCGCGCGAGGTCCGAGGGCTGCGGCTTGGCCGTGCCGATGTCCATCCCCCTGTAGAAGAGCATCGAGTCGCACGAGATGATCTCCGCGGAGTTGGCCTCCGCCCACCGGAGGGCCCACTCGGTCTTCCCCACCGCGGTGCACCCCGTGAGGACGTGCAGCACGCGGCCCGGCAGGGGGGCCCCGCTCACGGGGCGCCCCGAGCGTCCCCGGCGGAGACCGCCCTGTTGCGCCCCTGGGCCTTGGCCGCGTAGAGCGCACGGTCGGACGCCGCCACGAGCTCCGGGGCGCCGACGGCATCCCGCGGCATCTCGGCCACGCCCGCGCTGGCGGTCACGGTGATCTTGAATCCCTCCCCGACGTCGATGGGCGTGCCGCTGATCAGCCTGATCGCCCGCCTCGCGACGTCCATGCCGGAGACCCCGTCCGTCTGGACCAGGATGAGGGCAAGTTCCTCGCCGCCGATACGGGCAGCCCGGTCGACCGTGCGTATGGACACGGCGAGGCGGCGGGCCACCTCCCTGAGGACGGCGTCCCCCGCCGGGTGGCCGTGATTGTCGTTCACGGCCTTGAAGTGGTCGAGGTCGATCGTGACCAGGACCAGGGGATGGCCGAACCGCTTGGCGCGGTCCTCCTCCTCCGCGAGGATCCTGTCGTACTCGCGCCGGTTGAGGAGGCCGGTGAGCTCGTCGCGCGTCGCCAGCCTCCGGAGGGCCTCGAGCGTGTCCCCCAGCTTCAGGGCGTACCTGAGCGACCGCTCGAGCGAGCGGGGCGAGATCTCTCCCTTGACGAGGTAGTCCAGCGCCCCGGCCTCGAGCGCCTGGATGTCGACGTTGCCGGCGGATTCCGCGGTCAGGAACACGATCGGGGTGCGGCAGCCCGCCTCGGCGGCCTCACGGATGAGCTGGAGCCCGTCCTTCTCCCCGAGGCGGTAGTCGAGGAGGCACACCGCGTACTCCCCCTTCAGGAGCCTGGCCAGGCCATCCTCGTAGGTCTCCGACCAGTCGAGCTCGTAGGAGCCGGCCTGGAACCTGCTGAAATGGGCCTGGACCAGCCGGAACTGAAGCCGGTCGTCGTCGATGACGAGCACCCGTGTCATGGCCTTGCGGTCCCCCCGCAGAGTTCGGCGACCCTCCCTGTGAGGGCCGGGGCGATCCCGGCCCTCGAGCCGAGCCCGTCCCGCACGAGGTTGACGAGCGCGCTCCCGACGACGACGCCGTCGGCGTGGGCCGCCACCCGGGCCACCTGCTCCCGAGTCGAGATCCCGAAGCCCACCGCGACCGGAAGGGCGGTGTGCGCCCGGATCCTGGCCACGGCCTCGGGTATGCCCTTTGCGAGGCTGTCACGGACCCCGGTGACGCCCTCCCGCGAGACGTAGTAGATGAATCCCGTCGCCGCCGCGGCGATCCTCCCCAGGCGCGAGTCGGGGGTCGTGGGCGCCACGATGCACACCGTGTCGACCCCGTGGCGCCGGCACGCCTCGTCCGCCTCCGCGGACTCCTCGGGGGGCAGGTCGAGGATCAAGAGCCCGTCCACGCCCGCCGCCGCGGCCCGCCCCACGTAGCTCTCGACGCCGTTGGAAAAGACCAGGTTGTAGTAGGTGTAGAACACGATCGGCACCTCGGACTTCTCACGGATCCGGCGCACGAGCTCGAATACCCGGGCGCAGGTCATGCCCGACCCGAGGGCCCGCTGGGCCGCGAGCTGGTTCGTCAGGCCGTCGGCCAGGGGGTCCGAGAAGGGAACCCCGAGCTCAAGGATGTCGGCCCCGGCGGCCGCGACCGCGAGGCAGGCGCCGAGCGAGGTCTCAAAGTCCGGGTCGCCCGCGCACAGGTAGGCCACGAACGCGGCGCGGTTCTGGGCGCCCGCCCGCCTGAAAGCCTCTTTGATCCGTCCCATGGAGATCCAGATCAAACGCAATTCCCCGCGTCACGCCACAGAAAACTCGACCATGACGGGCCTGTGGTCGGACAGGAACGAGCGGACGACCTCGCTGCGCACGGCCTTGCACCCGGGCGGGATGAACACGAAGTCGAGGGCGCGGCGCGGGAGCGGGGACGGGAACGTGGGCCCGAGCAGGGGATGCAGCACGTAGTCCCCGTAGTCGCACAGGTGGCTGAGGAGGGCCGCCGTGGCGTCGTCCTTCGTGCCCGGGGTGTTGAAGTCGCCGCAGACGATCGGCATGACGGCCCACGACGCGCCGCGCTCGCGCTGTTTCGTCCGCAGCCAGGTGATGAGGAGCTCCAGCTGGAGGAGCCTCTTCTTCCTTGAGCTGAAGTGGAGGTGCAGGTTGACGACCGGGACCACCTTTCCCCCGACATCGATCTCCGCGAACAGGAACCCCTTCTCGCCCACCCTGCGCTTCCCGAAGACGATCGTCTCCGTCTCGGCAATGGGGAAGCGCGACAGGATCGCGTTCCCGTAGCTCAGGTTGACCAGCCCGTGGCGGCGGTTGTTGATGCCGAAGGCCGCGTGGGGGAAGCCCGCGTGCGCCCTCAGGTAGTCCAGGTGGTCGAAGCTCCCCGACCAGACCGAGCACTCGTCGACCTCCTGCATCGCGACGACGTCCGCGCCGAGCCCGCCCAGGAGGTGCGCGATCCTCCTCAGGTTGAGGCGCAGCTTGCGCCTCGAGGTCAGGCCCTGGATGGGCGTAAGCCCCCGGCCGTGCGCGATGTTGAAGGTGATAAGGCGCAGCCGCCGCGTGGACACGGCCGGACTCTAGGCCGCGGATCGTTGGGACTCAACCGGGAAACGGGTTGACAGGACTTTGCCCGGGAAGGAAGGTTCACGTTCCCAAATTTACGGCGGTCATAGCTCAGTTGGTTAGAGCACAAGATTGTGAATCTTGGGGTCGCGGGTTCGAGTCCCGTTGGCCGCCCCATTTCTAGCTGCAACGAGATAGCAACTTATGCGCGGGAGGCTAGGAGGCAGGCCGGCTGTACCTACTGAACCTCGTAGACCTCGATCAGGGCCAATCCCGTGTCGCCACTTGCCCCGGTCAAGTTAGCCGTGTACGGTCCCGGAAGCAGCGTGACCAGGAGGGCCGAGTCAGGCGTGGCCGAGCTGCCCCACGAAAAGGCGCCAACCCAGGCAGCCGCGGTGGCAATCTGAGCATCTCCACCCCAGCCCGTGTTCGAAGCCACGAGCGTGCTCCCCGACGCCGTGCTGTACACCTGCAGTTTGGGATCGGGCAGCGTTCCGGGAACCCCAAATGGAGTGAGAGCCGGCCCGGATGCGCGGATGAGGACCGTCTTCGGGGTGCTGCCCCCGATCACGAATCCGACGATCAGGCTGTTTGCCCCGCTGCCTGCCGCGGAGCGGGCAGAGATATTGATGAGACGCGTTGCGGCTGCGGTGGCTGTGCCGTCCGGCGTTGCGTCGTAGATTTCGGCAAGCGCCACCCCGCCATCCCCGCTCGACCCGGATAGGTGGGCTGTGTAGGGGCCGGGCGCCAGGGTCTCGACGAGCGCCGCGTCGTGACTCGAGGCATCGGCCCACGCAAAGGCGCCGGTTGCTGTGGCCGCACTCGAGATCGCCGAGGAGCCACCCCAGCCGTCGTTATTCGCAAGCAGGCTGCCTTCCCCAAGCGTGCTGAAGATCTGCAGCCTCGGATCCGGAAGCGTGCCGGAAACCCCGAATGGGACGAGCGCCGGGCCGGAGCCTCTTATCAGCAGTGGTGCGGACGCCCCCGCGCCGCCAACGACAAACCCGGCGATGAGGATATTCGCCCCGGTTCCCACCTGTGCCCGGCAGGAGAGGTTCACGAGGCGACTGTCGGGACGCTCGACGGACCGGACAATGGTTTCGTTCTCGCCCACGACAAACAGGGAGTCTCCAACAAAGGCTCCGTCCACCAGGTTCGCGGTCGTCCCGCTTGGCAGCTCTACCCAGGGGCCGATATTGTATGGATTTGTCGCTATGGTGCCGTTCTCGCCCGTAAGGAAGGGCCCTTTGGCGCCCTGAATCAGACCGCTGAAATGAAGGCCCGGCAGGGACGTGGCTACACTCGAATCCGCCCATAAAGCGTATTGGACTAGCGGCGTGCTGCCCTCGTAGTCAGTTTCGCTGAGAAGGGTGCCATCTGCACAGAGTGCGCTGAAATAGGAGTTATTGCTGGCTACCAGAGCCTCAATGTCCTTTCCGGAGGATTGATTGATGACGAATTCCTCGGGAGGGGGCCCCCAGCCCACCCCATCCGTGGAAACGAGCACGGCGCCCCCCTGGCCTGCGGCAACGAATCTTGCCGGAATCATCCCCGTGAGAGTGCCCCAGGAACCGCCGTCGTACCACGAGACGTCCGCCTCCTTTGTGTAGGCCAATCCGCGCAGCCATCCCGTCACCCCGGAGTTGCGCGCTGTCCAGCTGCGCCCGTCCGGCGAGCTGATGATCGAACCTCCGTCGCCGACGGCGACATATTGACCTGCGGCATAGATCACGTTGTTGAGACGCGCGCCCGTCGCTGATTGAGCGACACCCGACCAAGCGGCGCCGTCCCGGGAAAGGAGAATACAACCATTGTCGCCGACGGCGACATATTGGCCCCTCCCGAAGGCCACACCATTGAGGGAACTGCTCGTCCCCGATGCGCGGTGGGTCCACGCGACTCCGTCCCCAGAAGTGAGGATCGCACCCGAGTCTCCAACGGAGACCAGGCCTGTGGGAGCCGCTGCAATGCTTCTGAGAAAGCTGCCGCCGGGGCTGCTGGCCTGGACCGTGAACGACGTCTGCGCGGACTGCCCGGGCCCGATCGTAATCGTTCCGATGGCGTATCCTGAATAGCCTGGATCGGTGATCACCACGTAGACGGGATAGCTTCCCACGCCGAAAGGCGCGGCCAAACCTTGCCCCCCCGGGTAGACGTTGCCGTACAAGACAACCGTGGCGAGTCCCGCGGGGTCCGTCGTCGCCGACACATGCTTGGGGGTGCCGTCATAGTTCTGGTAAAGGCCGCCGAGAGTCACCGTGGCTGGAGCTTGAGGTGCCGCAAGGTGTCCGACTCGGATCGTATTATTCGTCGAGTCAGACACGTACAGAGTGCCGTTCGCATCGACGGCGATCCCGAATGGACTCGTGAACTGCGCAGCCGGCCCGGTTCCATCGGACGAGCCTTCCAATCCCGGGATTCCCGCCAACGTTGTCACCACGCCGCTGGGCGAAACCCTTCGGATCGTGTTGTTTCCGGTATCCGCGACGAAAAGGTTTCCGCCGGCATCCACCGCCACGCCGCCCGGATTGCCGAAAAGCGCTACGGAACCCGGACCGTCCGTACTGCCCCAGGTACCACCCCTTGAAGGCGAGACTCCGTTCCAGGGCGAACCCGCCAGCGTTGTGACCACGCCGCCACCGGAGATCTTGCGGATCGCCGTGTTGTTTTGGTCGGCCAGGTAGACATTGCCGGCCCGGTCCACCGCCACGCCGCGGGGGAGATTGAACTGCGCGGCGCCGCCGGTGCCGTCCGCACCTCCGGTGACTCCCGCCGTCCCGGCGATTGTCGTCACGACACCCGCAGGCGTGATTTTCCTCACGGTGTTGTTCCCGGCGTCGGCCACGTACACGTTTCCGCTGCCGTCTACGGCAAGACCCGCCGGGTCGGAGAATCGAGCCACGCTCCCGGCGCCGTCGGCGCTTCCCGTGGCGCCGTTAGCGCCCGCAAGGGTCGAAATTGTGCCATCCGGCGCGACCTTGCGGATCGTGTTGTTGGACGAGTCGGTGACGTAGACGTTCCCGGCCGAGTCCACAGCCACGCCCTCGGGATATTTGAGCAAGGCGGCGGTGCCGACCAGGGTTGAAACGACGCCCCCAGCAGTCACCTTTCGAATCGCATTGTTGAACAAGTCAGCGACGTAGATATTTCCGGCTCCGTCCACGGCAACGCCCTCCGGCCCCTGAAAACGCGCGGTGCCGCCCGGGCCATCGACGTCGCCATATTGCCCAACGGCGCCTGCCAACGTGGTGAACGTATAGGGGGTGTAGGCCGGTTGCTGAGCGGAGGCAGGCCGGCCGAGCGCGACCCAGAGCATGAGCGCGCACGACGCGCGCAAAGCCCTCGGCCCGTTGGATTTCGATAACCGACGTCGCGGATTCACGGATTGGTTTTGGCTGCAAGACTCGCTGCGCGAGCCTTGCACATCCCGTGTGACAATCCGCGGGCCGAAATCCGCTATCCGAATCCGGGATGCCGCCGCCATTGGCGCCACACCTGCGGCCATCAATTGGGCCACTTCGGCCGGAAAAGCGCTGTCATGCGTGCCCGGCCGCCCCGAGGCCGCCCATCGAGGTAGGTTGTCACAAGGTTGCCCGATTCCCTGTTTTTTCCTTCCTTTACCGGCATCGCCCTGCTTTCTGTCTCCGTTCTCAAGAAACCAACCCTCAACCAAGTCCGCGTTTTCTAGCGACTTGGCTTCGAGACGACGGGAAGGTTCGAGTCCCGTTGGCCGCCCCATTTTTTGGCCCTGATTCCCGAGGCTTTTAGGAGCAATGAGCCCGAGATGGGGTGATTCTCACACAAAAATAGATCTGCAGCGGAAAAAATATTTTGTTCTAGTGCTGTGATGAAAAATTGCCGCATGCCCGACGTCATGGAATAGCGCTGCATCATCGGTGAAGCTCGTTCCCCTTCTGGGAAACATCGAGGGCGAGACTCCTTCCCGGCGTCAGGGCCAGCGCCGAAGCCTCGGAGACCCTGCCGATGAAGCGGCGGCGCGAAATGGGACATCGAGGCCTGCGACAGGTTTATTCTAGGCGTGCGGGTAATGTTGCCGGACGCCCAAGTCCCGTAACAGGGAACTCCGTTGGAGTCGCCCCAAACTGTCACTCTTTGAGCGGGGTCAGGGGCCCTGTACAACCAACTATGGGTCACGATTCTACTAAAGAAAGCGGGCCCCAAACCGATGCGATATCCACACATCATCCAGACACTCGGTGGCGACCACCATTCTTGCGGGCCATGGGGCTCGCTTGTGCGCCCTCCAAGTCGCAGCTGCTATCCAATCATGAGACTCCATAACTCGTTCCGTTCCGTGGCATTATTTCTTGGTGCCGCGTTGGTTACAAATTCGCTCCACGCCACCTTTTCCGCGCGCGGGTCCGACAGCACCATAAACGTCGTCAAGGCCCTCGTCGAGGAATTCCAGAAGAAGTCCGGGGTCGCCATCCAAGTCGAAGGCGGCGGATCTGGAGCTGGCGCCAAGGCGGCTATCTCAGGCGAGGTGCAGCTGGCCTTCTTGAGCCGGGCGCTCGACGAGAAGGAAAAGGCCGGCGGCTTGATCGGCACACCCTACGCAGTCGATGCTGTGGCGGTCGTGGTGAACAATGACAATCCGGTGTCTAATCTCACGCTGGCCGAGTTGAAGGACTATTTCACGGGCACGACGGCGGCGTGGCCCGACGGTAAACCGGTCGTTCTCTACAATCGCAACGCGGATTCTGGCACGCGCGAGATATTCCAGGACAAGGTCCTAGGTAAGGGCGTCCCCTTCGCAGCCTCGGCCGCGATAAAGCACGACGGGGTTCTCCTCAGCGCTGTCGCGAGGATTCCCTCGTCGCTTGCCTACGACGGCATCGGACATGTGGACCCGAAAATTGTGAAGGTCATCGCCGTCAACGGTGTGGGGCCAACTCCCGCGGCTATCCGCGCTGCATCCTACCCCCTGACCCGCACCCCCACGTTTGCCGCAAAGGGCGACTCCAGCGCCGAGGTGAAGGCGTTCATCGACTTTGTCCTGAGTCCCGAGGGCCAGGAGATCGTCGTCAAGAATGGGCTGCTTGGGCTTAAGTAACCGGGCTAACCTCGATGTACTGGACCATCAAGAGAAGGCTCATCGTCGGCTGTTGCCTCCTCTTGGCGGTCATCGCCGTAGCGTGCGCCTACGGCCTTCTGCAGATGTCGAAGGCCGAGCACAGCATCGGCGCGATCGCTTCCCGCAGCGACGCCAATATCAAGCGTCTCAGCGCGGCGCACGAGGCCAAGGAGAGTCTCCTGAAGGCCCGCCAGGCCGAAACCCGCTTTCGCCTGGGCAAGCATGCCAAGGACTCGGACGAGACGTTAGGTGAAATATACTCCCTCCGGAAGTCTCTGGGAACCATTATCGACGCAGGAAACGCGGGCGAGCAGCTCAAGGGGCTCGTCTCGGCCGCGTTGGCCAGCTCCGTCAAGTACGAGACGTCATTCGCCTCGCTGGTCCAGCTGCTGGGCAAGCGGGGACTGACTCCGGAAGACGGCCTCGAGGGAAATCTCCACAAGTCCATGCGGACAGTCGAGGGCCAGGTGAATGAATTGGGCCTGCCCGAGCTTTCCGTGCTGATGCTCACTTCCCGCATCCACGAGAAGGATTACCTGCTGCTCGGCGACGAGAAGAACCTCGCTGAGATCGGTAAGCGGATCGAGGAGTTTTCCGCCCAGATGAAGCAATTCTCCCTTCCCGCCGACACCCAAGGCAAGGCGAACGCCGCCTGGAAGGCCTACCTTAACGACATGAAGGCGCTCGTGGAGACGGACGGCGCGGCCAAGGCCGAGATCACCATGTTGGACGACGCCTCAAAGGAAATGACTGTGCGCATTGACGCCGTGGCGGGCTCCGTGAGCGACGCCATCGAGCTCGACCAAAGGAAATCTCTCGACGTGATGTCCACGGGGAAGCTCATGATGATGATCCTGCTCGCAGTCGGGCTCCTTATCGGGGCGACTGTGGCAGTCGTCCTGACTCGTTCCATCAACCCTCCGCTGCAGGCCGCGGTGCATCTTCTCAGGTCCTTCTCCGAGCAGACCGCGATGTCCGCGGGGCAGATCTCCAACTCAAGCCAGGTGCTGGCAGAGGGAGCCAGCGAGCAGGCCGCCTCTCTCGAGGAGACAGGCGCCTCGATGGAGCAGATGGCGAGCATGACGAAGCGCAATGCCGAGGCGGCCCAGAACGCCAAGCAAGTCGCCAGCCAGGCACGGGGCGTGGTGGAGTCCGGTGCCGCGGGCATGCAGCGCATGACCACGGCCATGGAGGGCATCCAGGTCTCCAGCAACGAGATCGCCAAGATAATCAAGACTATCGACGAGATCGCGTTCCAGACCAACATCCTGGCGCTGAATGCCGCGGTCGAGGCCGCTAGGGCCGGCGAGGCCGGTGCCGGATTTGCCGTCGTAGCCGAAGAGGTCCGCTCGCTTGCGCAGCGGTCGGCCCAGGCAGCCAAGGAAACCGCTGGAAAGATCGAGGCAGCCCTGGTCAAGAGCGCCGAAGGTTCCCGCGCGAGCAGCGAGGTTTCGGGGATCCTGAACGAAATTGTGGGGCAAGTCCGCAACATCGACAGTCTGGTCGCGGAGATCGCCAACGCCTCGGGCGAGCAGTCTCAGGGAATCGAGCAGGTCAATTCTGCCGTTTCCCAGATGGATAAGGTGACCCAGAACAATGCTGCGAGCGCCGAGGAGTCCGCGGCGGCCGCGGAGGAGCTGAATGCGCAGTCTGCCGAGCTTAAGGCCCTTGTGGAGAAGCTCGGATTGATGGTCGGGGTGGGTCAGAATACGGAGGCCAAGGCTCCGCGGGCGCCAAAGCTCAGGAATTCGATGAGCCCAGCCCTTGTTGCAGCGCACGAATCCTCGGGACACCCCCGCTTTGGGATCGGAGGATCGCAAAAGGGAATCCGAAACGGGGCTGAGGTGTCGGCGAGTTGACCCGTTAACTCCAGCAGTCGGAGGGCGCCGCCGGGGAAACTCCGGCGCGAAAGGGTCCGTTCCGGCCTCTTCCATGAACCGGTGAGATGTGGGACCCTCGCTTCCCTAATGCCCTTCATGGCCTGCGCGGACTTTGCCACGTTTTGCCCGACGGCCTCCTCACCGAAGACAAGTAGCTTGACGAGATTTATGCGTTCGCTCCGAGATTGATCAGGCCGGTCTTCTTTGGGGCAGCCGAGTGATTAAATTAATGCGTGCCCTCGATTCTCGCACTCGTCTCGCATTCCTGCGCACCCTTCCACGACCCTCTCCGTACCTCTAAGTATCGGGGCTTTTTGTAGCGCCCGGAAGGATTGGTGGCGCTTAGCGGTACCTCAATCGCTTAAATAACCACCACGTGGCGCTTTCGAGTCCCGTTGGCCGCCCCACTCTTTGACGAAGTGCCTACCGTCCTTCGCCCTTGGGCGGCCCCGCAGTCGGCCCGTCTAGCGCTATCCTGGAACGGATCCTCGAGACCTCCTTGTCGGCGGCTTCGAGGCGCTCCACTTGCCTCTCCACCCTAGAGGCCATGTCCAGGCGTTCCACGCCTTCCCGACGATGCACCGCCTGGCTGTTGTAAGGGATCGCGGCCTTGAGATCCGCCTGCTCCTTCTCGGCCCTTTCGAGCTTCCATCCCAGACCGAGGACTAGCACCTCGCGCACGGTCATTCCATCAATGCGCGCTATGAGCCCCTGCTCGACGGCCGAGCCCCCGGATGCGCCGTTCGCCATGACGTGGAATTTTATCTCCTGCAGGGCCTCCTCAAGATCTTTTTTCTGTTCCGGATCGAGGCGCTCCAGGACGTCCCCATGCCACATCTCAAAGTTGAGTGTGTCGACAGCACGCACCCTTGTCTCCATGGGATCCTTCGGCGAACATCCGCAAACCAGGAGCGCAAGAGGCAGAATGAGGACACACGGGTGGCGCCCGAATCCAAGGGACATCGTCCGCAGAGGCTGTTACGCGTAGCGCTCGGGTCAAACCAGGAATGCCGCCGGTCAAATTCCCGCACGAGGCTCGCATTTCCGGACCATCTTCTATGACCCCCGGCGTGCCTCCACGCATCGGGATAGGTTTCCGCTGGCAGCAGGATTCCTTGTAACTGGAGGGGCTTCTGGGCCCTTCTGAATCGCATCCTCGCGCTTTCGCTTCCCGCTGACCGCCCGCCTTTGTAGCGAGGCACCTCTGCACCCTCGACAGTCGTTCGAAGGGATCCAATTGGCAGCGGTCAGATCCAGGGCAGGAAAAGTGCCTCGATTTTCACTTCAGGCGTCACCCCGACCGACCGCACCAATGCTGAGTGATCCCTTGTTTTTTCATCGGGTGCTCGGGTCCGCTGGCGTCGTGGGTGACACCTGGTACAGCGGACGCAAATACGGTCATCTCCGGCTTTAGTCTGGCCAGAAACAGACTGTTCACCCAGCTTACGCCCTGCTCCACGCTTGATGCCAGACAGCCCTTCAACCGGGACACCAAAGGGTGCGGTTTTCCTTAGCTATGCCTCCCAGGACGCCGAGGCGGCTTGGCGCATCTGCGAGACTCTCCGCGAAGCGGGCATCGAGGTGTGGTTTGACCAAAGCGAACTGCGTGGCGGTGATGCCTGGGACCAGAGCATTCGGAAGCAGATCAAGAACTGTGCGTTGTTTGTACCCGTAATCTCGGCGCACACACAAATTAGACTCGAAGGCTATTTTCGCCTCGAATGGAAGCTCGCCGAGGACCGTTCGCACCTGATGGCCAAGGGCAAGCCTTTCATCGTGCCGGTGACGATAGACGGAACCGATGACAAAGAGGCGCAAGTGCCCGATGCCTTCTTGGCCGTGCAATGGACCAAGCTGCCAGCAGGTGAGACGTCCGCGGCATTCGGCGAACGGATGAAAAAGCTCTTGAGTCGTCCGGACGCCGATCCCGGGCACAAAGACCCGGCGACGGGCGGCCCGATCCGTGTTTCGAGTCCATTCAAGCCCTTCCGTCCTTGGCTCATTCCGGCGATGGCAGGCATGATCGCGTGCGCGGCAGTGGCCATCTGGCAGCCCTGGCGCAAGGTCGAGAAACCCTCCCAAGCGGTTCTCCTCGCCCCGCCGACTTCCGAAGCCCGCCAGCTCGTCGCAAAGGTTTGGGAGCAACTCAACAAGACTGAGCTAGGCTCGGAGGAGCTTGAGATCGCGGATGGATTCTGCAGGCGGGCCGCCGAACTCGACCCTGCCGACGCCGAGGTCTGGGCCGCGTGGTCGCAGGTCGACTCGTGGTACATCTATCATAACTATGACACCAGCAAGGGGCGCCAGGAAGCGGCACGTTCGTGTGCGGCGCATGCGCTCGAACTGGCACCAAGCTCGTATGAAGCACGCCTGGCCCAGGCCTCCTATCTGGTTCGCGGCGCAACGGTCGGAACCGGAAAGGGGGAGGTTTCGACATTTGCCCCGGAGGCGAATAGGCTGCTTCGTCGGTTGCTCGAAGAGAGAGCTGACGAACCGCGCGCATTGTTCGCTCTCGCAATACTGCAGCGAAATCTTGGGCAACTGGATGAAGCCCGGACCCATTTCGTCCGGCTCGCCAATAATCCTCCGTTTTCCGCAGCGGCCTGGAATGAGCTTGGATGGATGGAATACGCAAGCGGCTCATGGTCCGCAGTTGAAAAACCGCTCGCGCGTTCCCTCGCCGTTCAGCCATTCTGGGGGAATCTCGGTCTGAAGGTATATATCTCGTTGTCATGGAATGGGGATCTCTCCTCGGCAAGGGCCGCCATGGACGAGCTTCCGGCAACGGTGTTGCAATCGGATTTTGGTGCATCGATCGCGTTTATCGTCTTTACCTACCAGAGAAAGCCGGACGAATGGCTTAAGTTCAGCAGGGGCATCCGACGCGATTGGATTCAATCAAACGGTAGTACTGGACCGATCGCGGCCTATAATGGATTGGCACAGAAGATGGCAGGGCGGAATGACGCTGCGCGCATTGAATGGCAGACGGCTCTGAAATTGGTTGAGCACGGCCTGACAGATCAACCCGCAGATGCGGCTTTGCTACGATGGAAAGGTACGTTGCTCGCTTATCTTGGCGACTTTGCCGGGTCCGAGAGAGCACTGAATCAGTCGGCGGAACTTCGCGGAAGGAAGCCGGACCTTCTTGCACTCAGATTGGCCGAAGGCCAACTAGACGCGGCCATGGACATTTTGGAATCGAGGCGGTATCTCACCGCAGCGAATTTGCGCCTCGATCCGGATTATGACCCATTGAGAGACACCCCGCGTTTCAAATCCCTTCTTGCCCAAGCCGAAGCCGACCCCAAGAGGTCGCCGCAAGCTCCAAAGGATAGCGCGGCCCATCCATTGCCGCCCGCTCCAAAGGACTGACCATCGAGCAGAAATCGTGTTGGTGCCACCCCGTTTTGGCTCGGAGGGGTTTGACCCATTAGCCTCGTTCCCATTCCCTCGTCTACCCCGATGAACGCTTCGCTCCGCCGTTCGAGTGTCCGCCGCGCCGGCCTTTTCGCCGTCTTTCCCGCCCTCGCCCTGGCTGTCCTTGCTCCGGCACGCGGCGGCGCCCAAGCCGCGCGGGAGCGACCATTCAACACCGGCTGGTCCTTCGCGCGCTCGAGCGCACCGGGGCTCGAAGACCCTGCACTCGATGATTCGGTCTGGCGCCGGGTCGACCTCCCGCACGATTGGAGCGTGGAGGATTTGCCGCCAGGGCCCTCCACATTCGGCCCCTACGACCGGGCGCTCGTCGAGGGCCACGACGTCGGCTATTTGCGGGGCGGAACCGGGTGGTATCGCAAGCGGTTCGTCCTCGACGCCTCCGACGCGGGCAAGACCGTTCAGGTCGTATTTGACGGCGTCCAGCAGCTCTGCGACGTCTGGATCAACGGGCACCCTCTCGGCTTCCACGCCCACGGCTACACTCCGTTCGTCTATGACCTGACCGCCTTTCTCCGCCCGGTGGGCCAAGTCAATGTGCTCGCCGTTCGCGCGGTCAATCCAGAGCAGAACAGCCGCTGGTACCCGGGATCGGGTATCTACCGGGAGGTAACCCTGCAAGTCACCGACCGGCTGCATGTTCCCGTGTGGGGCCTGAGCGTGGTGCCAACCCGGGTCGCTTCCGACGGCGCGGAGGTGCAGGTCGATGTTTCCCTGCGAAACGACCGCGCCGACCTGGCAAATGCAACGGTCGAAGTCACCCTGATCGATCCGTCGGGGGGCCAACAGACAGAATCCGTGGGGTCGGCGGCGCTCGACCCGGGAGCCGAGCAGGTGCTTCACGCGTCGCTTCATCTGGCCCGGCCCCAGCCCTGGTCACCCGACACGCCGCGGCTCTACCGCGCCAGAGTCTCGGTGAAGGAGAAGGACCGCCTCGTGGACCAGAGCGAACAGACGTTCGGTCTCCGAACGATCGAGGTCTCGGCGACGGGCGGTCTCCGCCTCAACGGCCAAAGGCTCGTGTTGAAGGGCGGATGCATGCACCACGACAACGGGTTGCTTGGCGCCGCGGCCTTCCCCGCTGCCGAGGAGCGCCGCGTGCGGCTCATGAAGGCGTCTGGATTCAACGCCATACGCACGAGCCACAACCCGCCTTCGCAGGCGTTTCTCGATGCCTGCGATCGACTCGGCGTCGTGGTGATCGACGAGTTTGTGGATATGTGGGAGCGCCCAAAGCGCCCGAACGATTACTCCGGTCATTTTGCAACCTCCTGGGAATCGGACCTCTCGGCGTATGTCCGGCGCGACCGCAGCCACCCTTCGGTCGTTATCTGGAGCATCGGCAACGAGATCAACGAGCGCGCCGCTCCGGAAGGTCTGGCGATCGCCGCCAACCTTGTGGCCGCCGTGCGAAAGCTGGACAAGACGCGGCCCGTCACCAACGCGATCTGCGATTTCTGGGACCACCCCGGAGCGACCTGGGAGGACCTGACCCCGGCCGCGTTCGCCCTGCTCGACGTCGGAGGCTACAACTACCAGGTCGGACACTACATCAGCGACCACAAGGCCTATCCCAACCGCGTGATGATGGGAACCGAATCCTTCCCCAAGGCCGCGCTCGAGAACTGGCGCGCGGTATCATCCCTCCCGTATGTGATCGGCGATTTCGTCTGGACCGGCATGGACTATATCGGCGAGTCCGGGGTCGGACACTCCGAGTACTTCCAAGGCGACGAGAAGGAGCGCTACGGCATGCCGTGGCCGTGGTGGGTCTCGTGGTGCGGTGACATTGACATCACCGGCAACAAGAAGCCCCAATCGCTTTATCGAGACGTCGTGTGGGATCGGAGCCGGCTGGAGATTCTGGTTCATTCCCCGCAGCCGGCCGGGGCGCACGAAGCCGTGCATCTCTGGGGATGGCCCGACGAGGAGCCGCACTGGACGTGGACCGGTCACGAGGGCGTTCCCCTCAGGGTGAACGTCTATACGAAGGCCGAACGCGTCCGCCTCGAGCTGAATGGGGCTGTCGTGGGGGAAAGCGCAGCCCAGGGCGGAGAAGGGATCACCGCCGCGTTCGAGGTGCCGTATGCGCCGGGAACCCTCAGGGCGATCGCACTCACGGGCGGCCGCGAAATCGGCTCGCAGACCCTGCGCACGGTCGGCCTGCCCTCCTCAATACGTTTGAGCCCGGAATCCGGGAAATTCGGCGCCAACCGCGATTCGGTGCTCTTTGTTCCCATCGAGATTGTGGACGCCGACGGGCACGTCGTGCCCACCGCGGCCTCTCGCCTCAGTCTCCGGATCGAGGGCGCGGGCGAGCTTCTCGCCCTCGGCAATGGCTCGCCCTGGATCTCCGGTCCCCTTCGGGGCGCCGCAGCCGATGCCTTCCGCGGCCGCGCCTTGGCCGTCGTTCGGTCAACCGGCAATCCGGGGCCCGTCAAGGTCATCGTCTCGTCGGCCGGGATACGCGCGGGGGCGATCGAAGTTCAGGCATCGCCGTGAACGACCGCGGTTTCTCTCGGGGTGGCGCGTGAGCTATCCCAAAGCGAGCAGCGCACGGGAATCCTGGTGCGCAGGCGAAAGAAACGGCCCCCTCGGGCGGCGCGGCCATCTTTGTGCTTCCGATCCCAACGCAGCGCCCTAGACATCATGGCGATGCCCATTGGTCGGAATGACCCCGTTGATGCAGTGAGACGGCGCGACTTCCTGGCCGTGTGGATTGGCGTCCTTCTGACGGCCGCCGCCTACGGCTGGACCCTTTTTTCGGCCAATCCCAGCTTTGTCACCCGCGATGCCTCGGACCACTACGGCTACCTCACCGATGCACTGCTGTCGGGCCAGCTTCACCTGAAGCTTGAGCCCGACCCAAAGCTCGCGGAGCTGGCGAACCCGTACGCCGGCTCCCAGGACATTCCCCGCCTGCATGACGCCACCTATTTCGGCGGACACTACTTCCTCTATTTTGGGCCGACGCCGGTGGTGCTTCTTCTTGGTCCGTGGCACCTGGTGACGCGGACATTCATGAGGGAGGGAATGGCCACGGTTGTCTTCTCGTTTGCCGGCTTTCTGATGGGCGCCCGCCTTTGGCTGAGCTGGAAGCGGCAGTTCATGCCCGCCCTGGGAAGCACCTGGACCGGACTGGCGGTCCTCATGCTCGGCCTCGGCAACTACGTCTTCTTCCTGATCCAGTCTCCATCCGTATATGCGGTCCCCATCAGTTGCGCCTACGCCTGCCTGATGGGCGCGTTCGGGTTCGTGGTGGCTGCGCTTCGCTCCGACGCGCCCTCCGGGAGGGTGCGCGGGCTTGGCCTGGCCAGCCTGGCGCTCGGCATGGCCGCGGGCGCCCGGCCCGACTATGTGTTCGCTCTCCCCGCTCTCTGCCTGCCTCTCGCCGTGCTTTGGCGCGATGAGCGGGAGCGCGGGGGACCCGGTGGCACGAAAGGCGGGCGCCTCATCCTGTGGGCTGTCGCGCCCGCCGCGGCCGTGGGCCTCGTCCTGGCCGCCTACAACCGGGCGCGGTTTGGCGACTTTCTCGAGTTCGGCGTGAAGTACCAGCTCGCATCCACGGACCAGCGCGCGACCAGGGTCACCGACCTCTCCAACCTCGCGGGCGGCATCCATGAATACCTATTCCCCCCGCCCCACTACTTCGCCCACTTCCCGTTCCTTTCACTGAGCGCCGATACATTCGGCCTGCTCCCGTGGGCGCCCTTTGCCCTGGCAGCCCTCGCCTTTCCCCTGACCTGTCTTCCCGTGGCGCGCCGCGGCCGCGTGTGGACAACGGCCGGCGGGTTCATGCTCCTTGCCTGCCTCCTCAATTTCCTGGCGGTCTGCGTGGTGAGCTTCAGGAACGCCAGGTATGTGATCGACTTCATCCCGGCGGCAACCTGGCTGGCCCTCCTGGTGACGGGCGCGTGCCTCTCCGCGAAACGAACCCTGCCCAGGCTGGCGGGCGGCGCGCTTGTGGCCGCCGCCGGGTTCACCCTGCTGCACTCCGTTCTCCTGGGGCTCTCGCTGAGGACCCTCCCCGGGCTCGCCCACGCGCTCGATTACCCGGCCGCCGCCATCGAGGGACTCGCGGGAGTCCGGTATGGGCCCCTCCGGATCGAGATGAGGCTGCCCGATGCGCCGGTATTCGGGCGAAGCGAGGCGCTGCTGACCACCGCCGACGGCGCGGACGTTCTCTACGAGATCCAGCCGGACAAGGGGCATGTGCAGTTCCGCTTTTTTCATCGCGGTTCGGGAGGGCCGACGAGCAACCCCGTGGCGATTGATCCGACCCGGGCGCACTCTCTTGAGCTGGACATGGGAACGCTCTACCCGCCGTCCGAGCACCCCTTCTTCTCCAACTGGCGAAAAAGCCTGGTCGACGCAGTCCACCGGCAGCTCGTGGTGCGGCTCGACGGCGAGACCGTGCTGGACCGGGCCGCCGACTTCTACCCCAACGACTACTACCACACCGCCGTGGGTCCCGCCATCGCGGGCGGCGGCGTGGACGCCACGTTCACCGGCAAGATTCTTGGGATCACGCGCGGGCCATTGCCCGATCCTGACAAGGTGAAGGTGCTCCGTGTAAGCGGCCCCGTGCGCATCAAGCTGCGTTTCCCCACGTTCCGGGCCATCTATGGGGAACCCCTCTTGAGCACCGGCACAAGCGGCGCGGGCGACCTGATCTACGTCACCTACCTCGGCCCGGGACGGGTGCGCTTCGGGCATGATTGCTGGAACTACGGCCCCGCCGAGACTCGGACGGTGACTTTCGACCCAGCCCTTGATCAGACGTTGGATGTCGACATGGGCACGCTCGATCCGGGCCATGGACAGCCCGTGGACGGCCGTTCGCGATTCCAGCTGCGGTTCAACGGCGAGCTCATCGCCTCCGCCTCCATGCCGTTTCACCCCACGGACCCGGAGGATGTCGCGTTTGGGATCAACGCGATTCACGCAAGCACGGCGGCTGCGACCTTCACCGGGCCCGTCTTTGAGGTGCACGCCCTCCCCGCCTTCCCGCCGCCGCCCACGGTCGCGGCCGGCCGGGGGGCCGTGCACCTGACGGCCAGGTTCCCGACAAACGATGCCGGCAAGCGCCAGCCCCTCGTTGTGACGGGGCGCCGGGGCGCCGGCGACGCGGTGTATGTGGTCTACGTCGACGACACGCACATTCGGTTCGGCTATGGGCATTGGGGAGCCGGCGCCCAGGAGGGCCCGCCGGTTGCCGTCGACTACGGTTTTGCGCACGAGCTGTCGATCGACATGGGCTCCCTCAATCCCGCGGGGGGCGACACCGTCAGGGTCAAATGCGATGGCACAGGCGCGCTGGATGCCAAGAGCCCGGCGTTCGCCGCCCAGCCCGGCGAGATCGCCGTCGGCACGAACCCGATAGGCTGCCCGTCGTGCGGGCCCCGATTTGACGGCATCATCACGCTCGCCGTGCAGATGCCCTAGCGCGGAGTCGGCCGCGAGGTCCCCACCTCCCCTCCCCTTTGCGGCGCGCGCCGCCGATGGCCCGGCCGCTTCGCCTGAAAACCTGAACCGGGCGTCGGTTCGGGCGCCGGTTCCGCGATTTGCCTCAGCCGCCCTTGGGCGGCTCCCAGAGCTCGACGCGGTTTCCCTCGCCGTCCTTGATCCAGGCGAACTTGCCAAATTCGGAAGCCTCGATCCCCTTCGGGTCGATCCAGACGCCCTCCTTCTTCAGGGCGGCCACCACCTTTTTCAGGCTGGCGACGCGGTAGTTGACCATGTGGCCCTGCTTGCCCCGGCCGAAATACGGGGTGTCCGCCGCGAACGGGCTCCACACGGTCGAGCCCTTCTTTTTCGGGTCTTTGGCGTCGCGCCATGGAAAGGCGAGGCCGCCCCACACCTCGATCGGCAGGCCGAGATGCTTCCGGTACCATGTTCCCAGCGCGGTCGGATTCCTTGCCTTGAAGAATATCCCGCCCAGCCCGGTGACGCGTGATTTTTTCATGGGGCGGAAGTTAGCACAGGACACTCTGAAAACACAGAAATAATAGGGACACCACCCGGGAGGGCGCCCGGACTCGCAGATCCAGCTCCTCCCGGGCGGCAAATAGGCGGCTTTCCACCTCGGCTCTGCCGGAAACTCCGCGATTGCCTCCGCTGCCACGGCCGTGCACCGCATCAGGCATGCCCCACAGCGAAACACCCTGGCTGAGGATAGACGCGGAGCGGCGCTCGGTCTCCATGGATTCAAAGCACCCGGGATTCTACAACGATCCCTATGCCACCTATGAGCGGATCCGGGCCGCGGCGCCCGCCTTCTACTGGGAGGAGCAGCGCCTCTGGTGCTTCCTGAACGCGGCCGACGTGGGATCGATCCTACGGGACCGGAGGTTCGGCCGCGAGCTGCTTCCCCTGCCCGGCCACGCGGCCCCCGCCCCGAAGGCGGTTCCCGGCCACCTGTCGGCCTTTCACGAGGTGGACCGGAATTCCATGCTGGAGAGGGAGCCCCCGTTCCACACGCGCCTGCGCACGCTCGTGAGCCGCGCCTTCGTCGCGAGGAACATCGAGAGGCTCAGGCCCAGGATCTCCGCGCTGGCCCGCCAGCTGGTCGCCCGGATGGCGCCCGCCCGGCAGGCCGAGCTGATCGCCGACTTTGCAACCCCCATCCCCGTCGTCGTGATCGCGGAGCTCCTTGGCGTTCCCACCGACATGGCGCCGCAGCTCCTCGACTGGTCGCACCGGATGGTCAGGGTGTACCAGCTGGGGCGGACGCGGGAGACGGAGGACTCCGCCGAGGCCGCGACCCGGGAATTCTCGTCGTTCCTCAGGGGCCACCTCGCGGAGCGCCGGAGGCGGCCCGCGGACGACCTGATAAGCCACCTCCTGGCCGTGGAGGCCGCCGGCGAGAACCTCTCCGAGGATGAGATGGTCTCCACCTGCATCCTGCTCCTGAACGCGGGGCATGAGGGAACCGTCCACGCGATCGGAAACGGGGTGAAGACGCTCCTCGAGCAGGGAACGGACCTGCGCGCCGCATTTGCGACTGCGGCCGCCACCGAGGCCACGGTTGAGGAATGCCTCAGGTTCGATCCCCCGCTCCACATGTTCAACCGGTACGCCCAGGAGGACGTCGAGGTCGCGGGGGTGCGGATCGCCCGCGGCGCCGAGGTCGCGCTGCTCTATGGGGCGGCCAACCGGGATCCCGCCCGCTACCCGCGGGCCCACGTGTTCGATCCGGGACGCCCCGTTCAGGGCGCGGCTGCGGCGCACGCTTCCTTTGGCGGGGGCATCCATTTCTGCCTTGGGGCCCCCTTGGCGAGGATGGAGCTGCAGATCGCCCTCCCAATCCTCTTCGAGGGGCTTCCGGGGATCTTTCTCCGCAAGCCGCCCCGCTACCGCGACACCTATCACTTCCACGGCCTCGAGTCCCTGGACGTCGCCTGGCCCTGACGCGGACGGCGGCTGCGCCCGCCGCGGACCCGGGCACGGTTTGCAAATTGCCAGGCCCGCCCCACCCCCCCAATCTGGGGCATGGCGTTCCTCCCCTGGCGCTTTGTCCGCAGGGCCCTGCTGCCCGGCGCCGTCCTGGCGGCCTGCCTCGCGCCGACGGGACTGCGGGGCCAGTCTGTCTACTTTCCCCCCCGCGGCTCCTGGGAGCACCGCGGACCGGAGCGTGTCGGGATGGACCCGGCCGTGATCCAGGGTGCAATCGATTTCTCCCGGGCCCACGAGAGCCCCGGACCGAGGGACGTCGCCCTCGACCTCAAGGAGTCCTTCGGCGCCCATGAACCGCTCTGGAGGCTGCTCGGCCCGACCCAGCCGCGGGGAGGGGTGTCAGGCCTGATCATCCGACACGGCTACGTCGTTGCCGAGTGGGGCGAACCCGCGAGGGTCGACATGACGCACAGCGTCACGAAGACGTTCCTGACGACGGTGGTCGGNNTGCTCCGCCAGACGAGCGACTGGTCGGGAACGCTTTGGGGGATTCCCGACTGGGCTGATCGCCCGGAGGGGCCCACGCCCGCCGACCACCCGCACCGCCAGATGCACGAGCCGGGAGCGCACTTCAAGTACAACGACGTGCGCGTGAACCTCCTCGCCCTTGCCGCCCTCCACGTCTGGAACCGGCCGCTCCCCGACGTGCTCCGGGAACAGGTCATGGACCCCATCGGCGCGTCGGACACGTGGCATTGGGAGGGATATTCCAACTCCTGGGTGGAGATCGGCGGCCGGCGCATCCAGTCCGTCACGGGCGGCGGCCACTACGGAGGCGGGATGTTCATCAGCTCCTGGGACATGGCGCGCTTCGGCTACCTCTTCCTGGAGAACGGGCGGTGGGCCGGACGGCAGGTTGTGTCGGAGAAGTGGATCGCCATGGCGCGAACCCCCGGCCCCGCGAACCCCTCCTATGGGTTCGCCAACTGGTATCTGAACCCCGGGAGGAGGGAGCTGCCCTCGACCCCGGCCGACAGCGTGGTCTTCCTCGGAAACGGGACCAACGTCGTCTATGTCGACTGGGACGACGACCTCGTCGTCGTCGTCCGCTGGATCCAGCGGAGCTCCATCGACCCGTTCCTCGGCCGGGTGCTGGGGGCCCTGGGCCCCCCGAAATGACCGGAGGCGAAACACCGCCGGGCGCGGTGCCGCGCACCGGGGGACACGCGCGGGCCGCCGTCGTCGTGGCCGCTTGCCTCTACGCCATGGTGGCGGCTCCGGCCGCCCGGCCTGCCCCAGGCCCCGTATCTGCAGCAGGCAATGAACGCGTCCGCATCGAGGCCTTCGTCGACGGAGGGCGTCTGCACGAGAGCTACCTCGCGCCGTCCTCGGGAAGATGGGTCGAGGTCGCCGCGGAGGAGGAGGGCGGAACGGCCGGGCCCTGCGCGATCTCCGGCGCCGACGGCGCGGTTTCGCGCGGGGCGGCAATACGGGTGACGTCCGAGGGCGGCGAGCTGGTCGAGGAATTCGCGGCGGGCGGCCTGCGGGTGGTCCGCAGGGTGGCGCCCTGCGCGCAGGGACCCTGGGTGCGGGTCTCGACGCGGCTGGAAGCGGCCCCGGGCGCGAGGCTTGGCAGGTTCGTCGACCGCTTCAGGTTCCCGCACAGACCCGAATGGAGCTACGCCCCCTCCGTCGGCGGGTTTGTGCCCGACCAGCAGTACAAGGCGCCCCTCGTTCTCGTCCAATCGGAGCGCACGGCCTTTGGGATCGTCCCCGACCTCGCGGTGTTGGACCGGGCGGCGCTGCTGCGCTGCAACCACTCCCTGGACCTCGACGTTCCGGGAGGGCCCCTGCTTGCCGTCGGCTTCGTCCCCGCGCGGCAGGCCTACCACACGGTGTACGAACCCGACCCCTCCCGCACCTGGGAGGCCGGCTCCCCCGTCGAGAACGCCTACTACCTGCTGGTGACCGCGAGCGCGGCGCCGGGGGAGGCCTACCGCGAAGCGGTGCGGATGCAATGGGAGCGCTTCGGGCGGCCGACCCAGGGGGTGGCCGCGGTTCAGCAGCTCGGCACGGGAACCCATCCCTCGGCCTACTCGTGGCTCCGGAAGATCGGCCCCATGGGCCAGCAGGAGGCGGACGACAGGCGCCTCGAGGGCCTCTCCCTTTGGGACGACTGGCGGACCGAGGTCTGGGGCGTCCAGTCGCGGCGCCGCTGGCTCCGCGTGCCGCTGCCCCGGGGCGCCGAGGGCGGCGGGGTCTCCACCCTTCGATGGGGAGGGGCCCCGTCCGTCTACCTGTCCGCATGGTTCAACACCCTGCGGACCTCCTACGGCATGGCCTTGCACGCACGGAGGACGGCGGACGCGGACCTGCTCCGCCTGGCCGGCGGGACGGTGGCGCTGGCGCTCGCTGCCCCCGGCCGGGGCGGTTCCTTCAAGTGCGTCGCCATGCCCGACGCCCGGGGCGGCGTCCAATGGGCCGCCGGCGACGGGAACGGGGACGGCACCCAGTCCGGGTTCCTGGGCTACGACATGAGCTGGACGGGGTACTGGCTCCTGCGGTGGCGCGCCGCCGGCCTGCCGGACTCCGGGGAGATTCTGGCCAAGTGCCGGGCGCTGGCCACCTTCCTCTGCGACCGGCAGGCGAAGGACGGCATGCTGCCCACGCGGTTCGCCGAGGACGGCTCCGTCATGGGCGAACTCTCCATGATGGTGAAGGCGGAGACGGGACCGGTGGCGCTCTTCCTCCTTGAGCTGCACGCCCAGGACCCCGATCCCCGCTGGCTCTCGGCGGGCATGCGTGGGCTCGGCTTCCTTGAACGCAGTGTCGTCCCCGGTCGCCAATGGTACGATTTCGAGACCTTCTGGAGCTGCAGCCCGCGCACCCCCCTCCTTGACCCGCGCACCCGTCAGTGGCCCGCGAACGACCTGGCGCTGGGCCAGGCGGTCGCCGCGTACCTCAGCGCCTACAGGGCAACGGGCGACGGCGCCCTCCTGGAACGCGGCGAGCGGCTTCTCGACACGCTGCTGCTCTACCAGCAGTGCTGGACCAACCCGCTCATCGAGGACGTCGCGGGGCCCGCGACCCTTCTCGGCGGGTTCACGACCCAGAACTCCGACGCAGAGTGGTCCGATGCGCGGCAGAGCCAGTTCGGGAACGTGCTCCTGGACGCCTATCGCCTCACGGGGAGGGTCGAGTACCTGGAGCGCGGGGTCGCAGCGCTCCGGGCGCAGTTCCCGGTTTCACCGTGCGAGAACTTCGCCCATTCCGGCTATGGCTCGAAACCGGGGATCAGCAGCTTCCACTGGGGGACGGGCAGCGGGTTGGCCGGGGTCGAGATCGAGGAGGATTACCTGCGGGATGCCGTCGTGGATGTCCCGCACGCAACGGCCGTCGGGGTGAACGGACTGGATGTGGCCGAGTGCTCCGTGCGGGACGCGCAGATCCGGCTCTCGTTCACCAGCCCCTTCGCCTGGAGGCGCGCCCCCGTCTTCGCGTTCCACCGCTGCGATCCCGCGAAGCGCTACCGCATCTTCGCGAACGGCGGGGAGGTCGGCACGTGGACCGGAGCCGACCTCGAGAAGGGGATCGCCGTCCCCCTGCCCCGCTCGAGCCCCTTGCCATCCGCCGGGGATGGGCTGAGATAACGGACGGGATTGCGGCCGCGGCGGGTGTTATGCCGGGATGACGGGCAAGACTCGCGTTCGGATGCCCCATAGACAACCCTGCCCCCCATGAATTCCCCTAAGCGAACCCGCCCCGCTGCCCTGCTCCTGGGGGGCCTGGCCCTGCTGATCATCGGCGGACCTGCGGCCCAGGCCGACGACGGCGTCGAGGGCGTCACCGCCGTGGCATCGAAGGTCAGCGCGGACTACGTCCGGGTGAAGCAATCGGACGGCCGGTTCCAGCCCGAGTATTACGCCTTCGGGGAGGGGGGCGTCTGGGGAGGGGAGCTGGGCGACCCGACGATCGACAAGCTGCGCTTCAAGGACGTGGCGAGGGTCATCGCCCGCCCGCTGGCCTCGCGGAGCTACCTCCCGGCGAGCGATCCGGGAAAGACGAGGCTCCTTATCATGGTGTACTGGGGAACGACCGCCGTGCCGGGGAACCCGTCGAACTCGGCCGCCTATGACGAGTTCGGGGCAATCTCAAGCAAGCTGGCGGCGGGCGCTGCGAGCGTATCAACGGCCGGCCACCATGGCTTCACGTCCCTGAGCAGCGGCAACTCGAAGCTCGGCGGGGGCTCGGATGCCGATATCGCCGAGTACTCGTCCGCGCTGACCATGCTCAACATGGTGAACCAGATGCACGCACGGACCGACTTCAAGAACGCGCTCATGCTCGGCTACGACTCCCCCGGCCTCATCGGGACGGAGAAGGGGCTCTATGTAAGGGGAACCGCGTTCGGCGTCGAGAGGAACGACCTCGTGTCGGAGATCGAGGAGAACCGGTATTTTGTCGTGCTCATGGCCTACGACTTCCAGGTGCTGTGGAAGGAGAAGAAGCACAGGCTGCTCTGGGAGACCCGGTTCAGCATCAGCGAACGGAGCAACCAATTCGACAGGGCCCTGCCGGTGATGGCGCGCTATGCGTCGCAGTTCTTCGGCGAGGCGAGCAACGGGCTGGTCAGGACACGGGTCCCGAGGGGGGAAGTCGAGGTGAAGGAGCCGACGCTCATCGAGGTCGTCCCGGATCCAGGGAAGTAGGCCCCCCGGGGGCCTGCCCCGCGGCGGCGGCGGACCCTTTCGTGTCGACTTGGGCCCTTGCCGATAAACGATGTGGCCAACGTGACCGTTTCGGCAGATAAAGCCCCTATGTCCGTGCCGCTTCCCCGTTTGTGCGCCGCCACGTGACCCGCGCACCCGCAGTCCTCGTGACGGGGGCAAGCCGCGGCCTCGGCCGCGGCATCGCCGTCGAGCTGGCCGCGGAGGGCTGCTCCGTTGCGATCAACTACGCCAGGAACCGAGCCGCGGCCGACGAGACGGCCAGGCTTTGCAGGAAGGCCGCACCGTCCAAGGGGCAGCGGTTCGTCCCGATCCAGGCCGATGTGGGTTCGGGGGCGGACAGGGACCGGCTGGTCTCGGAGGCGCTGTCGGGCCTGGGCGCGATCGACGCCCTCGTTAACAACGCGGGAATCGCCCAGAGGGTCCGGGCCAACCTCGTGGACGCGACCGAGGAGTCGTTCGAGGAGCTGATCCGCGTGAACCTCAAGGGCCCGTTCTTCCTGACCCAGGCCGTGGCCCGCCTCTGGCTGGGACAGGGGGCCAGGTCCGCGCTCCCGACGGGTCGCAAGGTCATCTTCATCACGTCGGTCTCGGCGAACACGGCGTCGGTCGACCGGGGCGAGTACTGCATGTCCAAGGCGGGCCTCGCCATGGCGGTCCAGCTCTGGGCCGCGCGCCTCGCCGCGGAAAACATCCAGGTCCTCGAGGTGCGCCCGGGCATCATGGCGACGGACATGACCGCCGCATCGAGGACGAAGTACGACACCCTCATCGCCGGCGGGCTGGTGCCCCAGGGGCGCTGGGGCACCCCGCAGGACGCCGGCCTCGCCGTGCGCTCGATCATCGCGGGCCATTTCCCGTTCTCGACGGGCTCCGTCATCGAGGTCGACGGCGGATTCCACATCCGCCGGCTCTGAGGCCCGGCCCCCGTCCCCCGATGATCCGCATCGACACCTCCCTCACGCCGCGCTCCCTGCGGCGGCAGACCGACCGCCTGTTCGAGGTATCCGAGGCAAAGATACGCTCGATCGACAGGCGCTGGGATCCCCGGATGGGCGCCCCCGTGGTGACCCGGGACGGCGCGTACACGTCCCGGGGCTGGACGGAATGGACCCAGGGCTTCCAGTTCGGCTCGGCCCTCCTCCAGTTCGCGGCGACCGGGGACATGAAGGACCTGGCGATCGGGCGCGACGGCACGAACCGGCACATGGCCAGGCACGTGAGCCACGTCGGGGTCCACGACCACGGGTTCAACAACGTCTCGACCTACGGGAATCTCTACAACCTTGCGAAATCCGGGGCCTTCCGCGCGGACGAGGGCGAGATACGCTGCTATGAGCTGGCCCTGAAGGTGTCCGGCGCCATCCAGGCGGCCCGGTGGACGCGCCTTCCGGAGGGGCTCGGATTCATCCATTCGTTCAACGGACCGCATTCCCTCTTCGCCGACACCATCCGCTCGCTGCGCAGCCTCGCGCTCTCGCACAGGCTGGGCCACGCGCTCCTGGCCGAGGGCGACCAGGAGGTCTCCCTCCTGGGGCGGCTGCTCGTCCACGCGGAAACCACCGCACGGTACAACGTGTACTTCGGGGCCGGCCGCGACGGTTACGACGTCCGCGGGCGCGTGGCGCACGAGTCGATCTTCAACACGACGGGCGGCTCCTACCGGTGCCCGGGCACGCAGCAGGGCTACTCGCCGTTCTCGACATGGACACGGGGCCTGGCGTGGGTCATCTGCGGGTACGCCGAGCTGCTGGAGTTCCTGGACGCCCTTCCCGACCACGAGCTCTCGGGCCGCGGGGGGAAGGCGGCGGTCATGAGGCGATTCACCGCGGTCGCCCGGGCCACGGCGGACTTTTACATCGAGAACACGCCGACGGACGGCGTTCCCTACTGGGACACCGGCGCCCCCGGCCTGGCAAGGATGGGCGCCTACCTGGACCGGCCCGCCGAGCCCTTCAACGACCACGAGCCCGTGGACAGCTCGGCGGCCGCGATCGCGGCCCAGGGCCTGGTCAGGCTGGGCCGCCATATAGGCGCCAAGCGACAGGCGACGGCCGGCGCCCGCTACCTCAGCGCCGGCCTCACGATCGCCCGGACGATCCTCTCGGAGCCCTATCTCTCCCGGTCAACACGCCACCAGGGGCTGCTGCTCCATTCGGTCTACCACCGGCCCAACGGGTGGGACCACATCCCCAAGGGACGGAAGGTCCCCTGCGGGGAATCGAGCATGTGGGGGGACTACCATGCCCGGGAGCTCGGGCTCCTGCTCCAGCGGATGGCCGCCCGGGCGCCCTACTATACGTTCTTCGGCTGCTAGCACAGGATTCCCCATGGCCCCTCCCCCGACGGACCTGTCCCGCCTGTGCCTCCACACGATGACCACGAGGCCGTGGCCCCTGGAGGAGGCGGTGGGCCGGTATGCCCGCGCGGGCATCGGGGGCGTCACGGTGTGGAGGGATGCGTACGCCCACTGCGGGCCGCAGGCCGCGGGGAATCTCGTGCGCGGCCACGGCCTCTCGGTCGTCTCGCTCTGCCGCGGGGGATTCTTCGCCGCGGATTCCGCGGAGGGCCGGAGGCGGGCGGTTGACGAGAACCGCCGCGTGGTCGACGAGGCGTCCGAGCTCGGCGCCCCGCTTGTGGTCCTGGTCTGCGGCACCGCGCCCGGGGTTCCGCTTGAGGAGGCGCGCCGGCAGATTGCGGAGGGGATCGCCGAGGTCGTGCCCCATGCGGCGGCGGCCGGGGTCCGGCTCGCCGTGGAGCCCCTTCACCCGATGTATGCAGCCGACCGCTCCGCCGTGAACACGGTCGGCCAGGCTCGCGCCATCTGCAGCGAGATAGGGTCCCCTTGGCTCGGGATCGCCGTCGACGTCTACCACACGTGGTGGGACGACCGGCTCGCCGATGAGATCGCGGCCTGCGGCCGCGACGGCCGGCTGTTCGCGTTCCACATCTCCGACTGGCTCAGCCCGACGACCGACCTGCTCGAGGACCGCGGGATCATGGGCGAGGGAAGGATTCCCATCCGCCAGATCCGGGGATGGGCTGAGGAGGCCGGCTTCAGGGGATTCCTCGAGGTCGAGATCTTCTCGCGCAGGCTCTGGGCGTCCGACCAGGCCGCGTTCCTCGCCAAGATCACGAAGGCCTACATGGCCCACGCATGATGGTCGCGCACCCAGGACACCGGGCCCCCACCCCCCAGCCATGAAGAAGATCCCCATCGGAATCATAATGAACGGCGTCACGGGACGCATGGGCACGAACCAGCACCTTGTCCGCTCGATCCTCGCGATCAGGGACCAGGGGGGCGTCCGCATGGCCAACGGCGACTTCGCCGTTCCGGACCCGATCCTGGTCGGGCGCAACCCGGACAAGCTGAGGGCCCTCGCCGCGGAACACGGCGTCGGGCGCGTCGCATCGAGCCTCGACGAGGCCCTGGGCGACCCCTTCAACAGGATCTACTTCGACTCGCAGACCACCGACCGAAGGGCGGCGTCGGTGCGCCAGGCGATCGCGGCGGGGAAGGCGATCTACTGCGAGAAGCCGACGGCGGTCGACACGGACACCGCGCTGGCGCTCTACAGGGAATGCACGGCCGCGGGGCTCAAGAACGGCGTCGTCCAGGACAAGCTCTGGCTTGGCGGGCTGCGCAAGCTCAGGTCCCTGATAGACTCCGGGTTCTTCGGGCGGATCCTCTCGGTGCGGGGCGAGTTCGGGTACTGGGTGTTCGAGGGCGACACGCAGCCGGCGCAGCGCCCCTCGTGGAACTACCGCAAGGAGGACGGGGGCGGCATCGGGATCGACATGCTCTGCCACTGGCGCTACGTGATCGACAACCTCTTCGGGGAGGTCGCCTCCATCTCCTGCAGCTTCGCCACCCACATCCCCGAGAGGCGCGACGAGCAGGGCAGGCCCTACGCGTGCACGGCGGATGACGCCCTCTACGCGACGATGCTGACCGACCGGGGCCTCATCATCCAGTTCAACAGCTCGTGGTGCACGCGCGTGAGGCGCGACGACCTGCTCACGCTCCACGTCGACGGGACCCAGGGGTCCGCGGTCGCGGGCCTGCGCGACTGCTGGACCCAGGGCGCAAAGGACACGCCCCGCGCCGTGTGGAACCCGGACATCGAGCAGCCCATCCGCTTCCTTGACGGCTGGGAGAGGATGCCCGACGACCCGTCGCTCGACAACGCGTTCAAGGCCCAGTGGGAGCTTTTCCTCAGGCACGTCGTGAACGACGAGCCGTTCCGCTGGACGCTCCTGGAAGGGGCCAAGGGGGTCCAGCTCGCCCAGAAGGGATGGGAGTCCTGGGACAAGCGGGCGTGGGTGGACGTGGGCCGGCTCGACTGAGGGCGCGCCCTCCGCGCGGATGGGCCGGTCAGCGGTGGGTCCCGACCAACCCGGCGGTGGACTCCGCCCCGACGAAGGCCAGGTAGGCCCCGCAGTTCTCGCAGACGACCAAATCTCCCCCGCCGGCCGCGGCCATCAGGGAGGTCGGCAGCTTCAGGTAGCATCCCGAGCAGACGCCGTGGCGGACCTCGGCGATCCCCTTCCTGCCCTGCTCCAGTACCTCGTCGAAATGCGCCAGGATCGGCGCCGGCGTCTCCTGGCGGAGACGGGCGACAGACATCCTCTGGTCGGGCGACAGGCGTGCGCCCCTGCGGCTGAGGAGCTGCAATTCGGTGAGGTTCAGAATGACGATATCAATTTCCATGGTGGGATGGGTGGGAACCGGCAGTGCGAAAGGGACGGGGGTCGTCGTCGTCGCCACGGCTCCGCCCGCTGCGTGCCTGGGAGCCGGGCACCTTGGCCGAGTGGGAGCCTTAACTTCAACGTGCGGCCATTATAGGCCCGTCTGGCCGGACGACTGGTCCTCTGTTGCGGAAGTTACCGCAGATATTGTCCCCGGAGAGGCCGCGCGGGTGCGCACCGGCTGCGCGGCGCTTCCAGCGCGAAATCCGCCGAGAGCCGGCCTGGCTGGGCGCCGCGGTCCCCCGGGCGCCAAATAGCCGGTGCCGGGCCTCAGTCCGACCCCGCACCCCGGATGAGGTAGAGGTGGCTCGCAAGAAGCATGGGCACAAGCCAGAGCGGCACCAGAGCAAGGGGCAGGCCCGCAAGCTCGTTCACGGATCCCGGCCGGGTCACGTTGAGCCACGTTGCCGTCCCCACCGCCACCAGCAGGTCGAGGAGCCCCACTGCGTTCCAGACCGCCACCGCCCTGCGAAAGGAGGGGCCCCGGGGCCAGAACAGGAGAGCCAGGGCCCCGGCGGCGGCCACCACGTCCCCCCAGCCGGCCCGCTGCGCAAACTCGGGTGCCAGGCGGCCGCGCGCCTCGAGCCAGATGAAGTAGAGCCCGATGAAGCGCACGAGGTGCGCAGCGAGGATGCCCCTTGTCCCAAGGGCCGCCATGGCCGAATTCAGCCAGCCGGCGCGGAGCATTCCCGCGGCCAGGAGCGCCGCGGGCAGCGCCACGAACAACGGGACGACCGGGACCGGCACGCGGGCCAGGAGATGGGCGGAACCCGCCGCCGCCGCGGCCGTCCCCCACGCGACGACGAGGATGAGGAGCCGGCGGGACGCGATGTTCATGGCTTCGGGGGTGGTTGCCCTCCCGTTCCGGGGGGCGGCATCACCCTGAATAGTCACTTGCTTTTTGCAAGTAACTATTTCACCTTGCACGGGTGCCCGGCCCGCGCCCAAAGAAGCCCAGCCTGCGGAGGTCCCCCTGCCCCGTCTCGGGTTGCCTCGACTTGATCGGCGACCGCTGGACCCTGCTCGTCGTGCGCGACCTTTTCTGGGGCAAGCGGCGCTACGGCGAGTTCCAGGCCTCGCCGGAGGGCATACCGACCAACCTTCTCGCCGATCGCCTGGAACGCCTGGGAGCGGCGGGAATCGTGGCCCGCAGGCCCTACCAGCGGAACCCGCCACGATACGGGTACACCCTCACCCGCAAGGGCCGCGACCTGGGTCCCGTGCTCTCGGCGCTCGTCGCGTGGGGCAAGCGACACATTCCCGGCACCCGCACGCTCGACGAGGCGGCGCCGGTCAGCCGCCCATCCCGCAAATCGCGTCGAACTGGGCGCGCGTGAGGGGCATGACCGAGAGCCGGGTGTGCCTTATGAGCGGCACCTCCGCGAGCGCGGGTGCCTTCCGGATCTCGGCCAGCGTGACGGGCCGCCCGAGCTTCCTGAAGGCCTCGAGCTCCACCGACACCCAGCCGGGCTCTTCCGCAGTCGGGTCGGGATAGGCTGCCCGGGTCACCCTGGCCACGCCCACGACCTCCTTGGGGCCGCCGCTCGCATAGAAGAGCACGGCGTCGCCGGGACGCATGGCCCTCAGGTTTATCCTGGCCTGGGAATTCCTGACGCCGTCCCACGAGGTCCGCCCGTCCTTTTCAAAGGTCTCCCAAGAGTAGCTCTCGGGCTCCTGCTTCACCAGCCAGTGTTGGGTCTTCATTTTCGGGGAAGGTCGCGCCCATTGGACCGCCTTGGCGGGAAAGTTCAAGCCGGCTCGCGGGGCGCCTTTTCCGTTGCGCCCTGCCGGGCCGGGCGAGGAAAGTCGCATCAGACGCCCGATGCCCCACGTCATCTTCCCCACCCCCTTCGGAATCTGCGGACTCGCATGGGATGACTCGAGGGTCGTCCGCTTCCAGCTGCCCGAAGCCACCGAGGCCCTGACCCGCTCGCGGCTCTCGCGCGGCGGCGACCCGGAGGTCGCCGAGGCCGAAGTTCCACCGTGGGTGCGCCAGGCGCTGGGCCTCGTCCGGGCCCACCTGGGAGGCGAGCCCAGGGATCTCTCGGGCATCGCGCTCGACTGGTCCCTCGTGAGCGACTTCCAGCGCGCGGTCTACCTTCAGGCGCAGGCGATCCCACCCGGGTCCATCCGCAGCTACGGAGAGGTCGCCCGCGCGCTCGCGCTCGGGCCCGAATCTGCGCGCGCCGTGGGGGTCGCCCTTGCCACGAACCCTTGGCCGCTCCTCGTCCCGTGCCACCGCGTCGTCTCCGCGGGAGGCAAGATGACGGGCTTCTCCGCGCCTGGCGGCGTGCGCACGAAGACCCGACTGCTTGCCCTCGAGGGCGCGGAGCTGCTCTCCGAGTGACCGGGCGGCCCTCGCGGCCGCCGTCTCGGGACGTCGCCCTTGAGGGCGGCCGCGGCCGTGGGCGTCCGTAAAACTACGGGCTCCCTGTGGTTAAAAATCTTTGAATCAATGCCTTCGGTACGGAGGCGGATCGGCGGGTACCGGGTTTTGCGTTGCGTGGCCCCGAGGCCCGCTGCGACGATTCCACGCCCTGTCCCACCCGCAGAATCGACCCAAGCACTTGCCCTCATCCATTCCCGAGCTCGTCCTGGTCGTGCCCGTGTACAACGAGGAGGACGCGATCGTGCCCGTGCTAAGGGAGTGGCGGGCGGAACTTTCCAGGACGGTAGGGGACGGGCGCTTCACCCTCCTGGTGGTTGACGACGGCTCCACCGACGCGACGCCCGCGCGCCTCGCGGAGCTCGGCTGGCCCGACCTCCGGGTCCACAGGCACCCGAACCGCGGGCACGGGCAGAGCTGCCTGGTCGGCTACATCGAGGCCAACCGGATGGGGGCGGCCTACATCTTCCAGATCGACTCGGACGGACAGTGCGACCCGGCCGGCTTCGCGGGAGTCTGGGAGAGGCGGGAGAAGGCGGCCGCCGTCTATGGGCGCAGAAGGAGCCGGGACGACGGAAGGGCGCGGAGGCTGATCAGCTCCGTGCTCCGCCTGTCGCTGAAGGTTGCGCGCGGCACGCGGCTCAACGACACCAATGTTCCCTTCCGCCTCTACCGCGCGCCCCTCGCCGCCGCCGCCGCCGAGAGGATCCCCAGGGACTTCAACCTTGCGAACATCGCCATGGCGCTCCTCCTCGAGCCGGAGGGGTTCCTCGAGGTGCCGATCCATTTTCGCGACCGGATCGGCGGACACCCGACCGTGCGGCTGTGGGGGTTCGCACCGAAGGCGCTGAGGCTACACCGCGACCTGTACAGGCTGGGCAAATAGCGGATGCGCGACAGTTATGACTACCTGATCGTCGGGGCGGGCCTCTCGGGGCTGGTCCTTGCCGAGCGCCTGGGCTCGCTCGGGCGGAGCTGCCTCGTCGTCGAGCGCCGCAACCACATCGGGGGCAACTGCCACGACCGGAAGGACCGCAACGGGCTCTTCTACCACGTCTACGGGCCCCATTATTTCCGCACCAACTCCGAGCAGGTGCGCACTTACCTGAGCCGGTTCACGGGCTGGGCCGACGCCAAGTACCGCGTGAACGTCTTCACCCGAGGCACCCACTGGAGCTTCCCCATCAACCTGGGGACGTTCAGGCAATTCACCGGCAACGCGGCCGCGACGGAGGACGACTTCAAGGCCTACCTGGCGCGCAGCGCCCTGCCGATCGCCTCCCCCGCAAATTCAAAGGAGGCCATGCTGGCGGCCGTGGGGGTCGAGCTCTACGAGCTCTTCTACAGGGGATACACCGAGAAGCAGTGGGGCAGGCCGGTCGAGGCGCTCGACGCGTCGGTCTGCCGCAGGCTCCCGATCCACACGGGGCTCGACGAGCGCTATTTCCGCGACGAGTTCCAGGCCCTGCCGAAGCTCGGCTACCAGCCCATGTTTGACGCGATCCTCGAGGCGTCAAAGGCCGACCTGCGGCTTGAGACCGACTACCGGGAGGTTCTCCCGCGGGTGCGCCACCGCCACCTGATCTACACCGGCCCGCTCGACGAGTACTTCGACTGCCGGTTCGGCCCCCTTCCCTACCGCACCGCGCGCTATGACCTCGAGGAGATCGACGCCTCGAGGGTGCCCGCGGGCGGGTTCGTGCAGCCGGTCCTCCAGGTCAACTATCCCGGGCCCGAGCCCTACACGAGGACGGTCGAGCTGAAGCACGTCACCGGCCAGGTGAGCCGCTGCTCGAACCTCGTTCGCGAGTTCCCCTCGGAATACAGGCCGGGCGAGAGCGACCCGAACTACCCGATCCCGGGCCCCGAGAGCGACGCGCTGGCCGCGAGCTACCGCGAGCTCGCGGGTCGCGAGCCAGGCGTCACGTTCATCGGACGGCTCGCGCAGTACCGCTACCTGAACATGGACCAGGTGGTGGGCGCCGCCCTCCACACCTTCGAGAAGCTGCGCGACGGGACGCCCTGAGGCCCCACACCGCTCACGGAGCCGCCGCCGAGGCGCGCTTCCAGAGCCCGACGCGGCGGCCGTCCTCGAACTCCGCGCCGTACGTGAGGATGTCGCACCAGATGTACTCCGGGGCCACGGCCGCGTTCACCTTCTTCCATAGCTCGGGCGTGTCGCCCGGGCGGTACCACGTGACGTAGTCGATTCCCTGGGCCGCCAGCCACTTGCCCGCATCCGGCATATCGCCGTCGTAGAACCGGGTCAGGGTGTCGTGGCGCCGCCGGACGTCCTCGCGGAACTCGCGCCAGAGCAGCTCGTGGCCGTACCAGCCCAGCCACATCCGCTGGCCCGCGAACAGCGGGATGACGGCCGAGTTCGTGAAGCCGCCCTCCTTCTCCGGGCGCTCCACGACGATCCCGCGCTTCTCCACCTTCAGCCTTCCGAGCATGAGCCGGGGGAACTCGTCCTTGGTCAGGTAGGTCGTGCCCTCCATCTTGCCGATCGAGGTCCTCGGACCCCCCATGAACGGGCGCCACAGGTCGAGCACGTAGAAGCACGGGTAGAGGCAGAACACGAGCCCGGCGACCCGCACCCACCGGCGGCGGGCCTGCTCGAGCACGAGCGGCCCGAGGGTCATCAGGGTGCCCGCCGCTACCCAGGGCCACCACTTGAGCGTCGTGTTGAACCGCTCGTACACGCCCGAGTAGATGTCGTCCACGTAGACGTACTCGGTGAAGACCAGCAGGGCCGTCCAGAGGACGGCGAGCCTTCTGCCCTGAGCGCTCCCCGAGCAGAATCCGAGGACAATCAGGGCGATCGTCGGGAGCATGAACAGGAGGAGAAGGAGCGGCGGCGTATGCTCTCTCCACGGGACAAGCCTGATCGTGGCCCCGTAGCCCGAGGCCGACGACGTGAAGACCGAGAGATAGACCCACGCGAGGAGCCACACCGCCGCAGCCCCCCCGGCCACGGCCGGCAATAGCCGTCGCCAGTCGCGAAAGTTGACGGTGAGCCACGCGAGGACGCCCACCGCCTGGAGGGGAAGGACCCAGGTGTTCGCAAGGAGGGTCCATGTGAGCGTCGCGCCCGCAAAGGCGGCGTAGCGGCCGAGGCCCGTGCGCCCCCACAGGAGCATCGCCATGGCGCAGAGGCCCAGGAGGTAGTAGCCCGAGAGCGGGGCGTGGTAGTCGCCAAGGTAGATCGAGTAGGCGTAGGGCTCGCCCGGGAGCTCCAGGTGCTCGTACTTCGCCTGGTAGGCCTTGAGCCACGTCCCGAGGGGCGGCCTGTCCATGGGCGCGCTCCCGATGTAGCGCATGCTTGTCCATGGCAGGATGTTCCTGTCGGTGAGGTGGACGAAGAGCGTTGTCCCCATGCCCCCGATCACGAACCCAAGGATGACCAGCGTCCTGACCCACGCCTTCCGGGCTGCCATGAAGACGGCGCCGGAGAATGCCGTTCCCCCGAGTGCGATCAGCAGGCACAGGGCGATGTTGTAGCACTCGCCCGTCTGGAGGCCGAGCACCCGGCCCATGAGTGCCGCCCCGTAGTGCTGGAAGCTGTAGTACTGGGTCGATAGGTACGGGTAGAGCCAGGCGTCGGGGACCGGGATCGTCTCCCCCGTGTAGTAGCTGCAGATGTAGGAGAAATCGGCTATCTTCTCCGACGAGCCGTCGACGTCGGGGGAGGTGAACCTCCACAGCATGGCGTAGAGGAAGATGGCGGTCCCGATCCCCAGGCAGCCCCCCAGGCGCCTGGGGGCGAATTCCGAGCGCCAATCCCTCAGGAGTGCCCCCCAGCGCGAACCCAGGAAGGCGGGCTCCCACCGGACAGTGCTCAGGCCTATTAGGGCGGCCGAGAGGAGGGTCGAGAACTGTCCAAGGACGACGAGCCGCGGCCCGAGTCCATGGTGGCATTCGATGGCATAAATCACTGTCACCGCAAGAATTGGACCCGCAGCCAGGGCGAACCAGCGGTTCCTGAAGTAGAACCCTGCGAGCAGCATGAGGCCCCAGATATTGAGCCCCAAAGTCGTCAGGGCGAAGAGCAGTCCCAAGTGTTGCATGCTTCTCTACGGTAATTACGTATTACGATTGTTTGACGAAGAATTGCGTTGAAAGGCCGATCCTAGTGCAATGCAATTACGACAAGAAGAGTCAGGTCCATTAGGCAGCAACTAACCGTGCAAAGCTTCAATTCCGTTCCAGCGCAAGCGCCCTCTAGGGGAACGCGTCGCCGCGGCGTTCGGGGCGGGTTCACGCTCGCGGAGGTCATGGTCGCGACGGTGCTGCTCTCGACGATGATCGTGAGCATCCTCGCGGTGCTGATTGGGTCCTACCGCGTGGCGGCGAAGGCGCGCCTGGCCGACCATGCGCGCTATGTCATCAAGTCCCTGGCGGACCAGTTCCTCACCCAGCAGGCCACGGACACGGGCGGCAATATACTCCCGCTCTTCATTCCGACGGTCGACCCGAGCGGCAACCTGACCGCGCTGGGGGACGGGATGACCTGGGTGAACTCGGACGGGACTAGCGGCACGCCCGCCGCGCTGAACATCAACCACCAGATCCCCTCGTATTCCGTGCTCCTGGGCGACACCTCGGGGGCGCCGGTTACCGCCAACGTGACGCGACAGGTCCAGTGGGTTGACTCGAAATACCCCGGCGCCCCGGGGAACCCGACCCTGATAAACCAATCGGACAGCATGCCGGCGGGATTCGTCCTGGTTGGGACCTTCAAGATCACCTACCCCTTCCTGGGCCAGACCGCAACGCCGCTCACGATCACAGCCGTTCGCGCAGTGCCATGAACTCCGGCCGAAACACACCCCCGTCAGGTGGAGAGGACCCGCGCCAGGGAGAGCACAAGGTCGCATTTACGATGGTCGAGGTGGTCGTGGCGCTCACGGTCGCCTGCATCCTGATGGTGGCGGTCGTCGCTTTCCTCGTGAATGGAATGGTCTCCACGGCGAAGACCACGGCGCTGAACGACACGACGGCCAAGGGCCGCTATGTCTTCGAGCACTTCTCAAGGGAGATGGCGCGGGCGAACGACCTGACCGCGGCCAACTTCACGGGCGGGCCGCCGACGCCGACGCCGGGCAACCCCCAATTCTCCTCCTTCAGCTATTTCGTGACCGTCGAGCAGCGTGCGGTGACGGCCCAGACGTCGGTCATGGCGAGCTCGGTGACGGTCGCGATCCAGGATGCGCCGTCCGCGCCCGATTTCCTGGTCCCGCAGGCGGGCGATTACATCAAGCTGCCCGGGATCAACCTGGGCCTGAACGGCGTCCAGATCTCGGGAGCAACCGGCTCGTCGCCGGGGTCTTGGTCACTCTCGCTGCCGGGCCAGATCTACACGCTTGCCAATATCGACCCGTCCACGCCGGACATCAGTGCCAACTCGGTCGCGACGATCAGTCGCCTGCGCACGTATTCGGTCCAATCGGTCGCGGGCGATACCCAGCTTTGGTGGTACCCGGCCACGTCCAACATGCCGACCACGATGGTGGTGGCCAAGAACCTCCCCGCGCCAGGGGGCACCCAGTACCCGTTCACCGCCCTTCCCAAGGTGTCGGGGGGGACCACGTACTACGTGGGGGTCAACCTGAAGCTCGCCAACCCGTCCACCGAGAAGGTGAACGTCCAGAAGGGCCAGACGAGCTACTACTCGAACAACTCCGTGAACGCCGTCTTCGCAAACAGGAGCACGACCACCACGGATTTCGTATCGACGGTAACGCCGACGCCTGTCCCGACCCCGACGCCCTCGCCTTCGCCGACGCCTTCGCCCACACCGACCCCGACGCCCACGCCGTCCCCCACTCCGACCCCCACTCCGTCGCCGACGCCGACCCCGTCGCCCACGCCGACACTTACGCCTTCGCCCACGGCGACTCCGCCCACGCCGACCCCGTCGCCCACGCCGACCCCGTCGGCGACGCCGACACCTTCGCCGACTCCCACACCGACGCCCTCGCCGACTCCCACGCCGTCGCCCACACCCACGCCGACCCCGACTCCCACGCCGTCCCCGACTCCCACGC
>PLXR01000002.1 GCA_003151495.1 Opitutaceae bacterium | reverse complement strand
CATGCGGAGTCCGAATACCTGGCCCGGAATATCCACTCGTCCCGGGGCGGCTGCGCGCCCCGGCGGCGAGAAACTTCATCGCACCAGTGAAGAAAGCCCTCCGAATGTACACCCTCAAGCTTCCCGGCGGCATCGCCGCCCGGCGCCTCTCCCTCGCGTCCGCCATCCTCATGGCCGGGCCCGTGCTCTCACAATCCGTCCCCGACGACCTCCAGGCCCTGGTGGTCGTCGCGACCCGAACCCCCGCCGACATCCGAACGCTCGGAACAGCGGTGGACCTCATGACCGCCGAGGACCTCTCGCGGCGGCAGGTCGACACCCTTGCCGCAGCCCTCTGGGCGTTCCCGGGAGTGCCCTCCTTCGCCAACGGGGCCGCGGGATCGGACGTCTCGGTCTTCACCCGGGGCTCGAACTCCGGCCAGACCCTCTTCCTGGTAGACGGGATCCGGCTCAACGACGCCAACACCGACTACGCCGTTTTCCTTGGCGGGGCGCGCCTGGGCGCCAGCGACACGATCGAGGTGGCGCGCGGCCCGCAGAGCACCCTCTACGGGAGCGGGGCGGTCGGCGGCGTGGTCTCCATCCAGGCCCAGAGGGGCTCGGGCGAGCCCACCGCGTCCGTGTCCCTCGGGGCCGGGAGCTTCGGAAGCGCCTCGGCCTCGGTCGACGCCCTGGGCGCCCGCGGAGGCTGGGCGTGGTCGCTGTCGGCCGACGCCTCGCGCACGGAGAACGACCGGCCGAACAACGCCTTCGAAAGCGAGGGCGTCGTCCTGCGGGTCGACCGCGACCTCTCCCCCTCGGCCTCCGCGGGTGCGACCCTCCGGGGATTCGAGGGCCGGTTCGGCGACCCGGGGGACGTCTACACGAACGACGCCTATGCCCACGAGAGCGAGAGCAACTGGCTCGGGACCGTGTTCGCAGACCTGAGGCCGAACGCCGACCTGGAGGCGCACGTGATTGCGGGGGGCCAGGCCCGGCGCTACGTCTCCTTCGACGAGGTGCCGGGAGTGTTCTCGGAGTCGACGGTCATCCAGAACCGCAGGGGCGTCCTCGACCTCCAGGCGACCTATCGCGGGGTACCCGGTCAGAGGATGACGGCCGGGGCAAGCGCCGAGGCCGAGACGACGCAGGACGACGGTTACGGGGGGATAGACCGGCGGCAGACCTACCTCGCCGCATTCGCCGAGGACGAATGGCACCCCGCCGAGCAGGTCTACCTGACGGGCGGGGTCCGCTACGACGACTTTGACACGTTCGGCTCCGCGGTCACGGGGCGCGCAACCGCGGCCTGGCTCACGAGGGACCGCTCGCTCAAGGTCCGGGCCAGCTATGGAACGGGGTTCAATTCCCCGAGCTTCCTCGAGCTCTACGGCGCCGCCACGGGCTACGTCGGGAATCCGGGCCTGAGGCCGGAGAGCTCGCGGGGAGGGGACGCGGGGGTGGACCTGTACCTGCCCGAAGGAGCAGGCTCCCTGAGCGCGACCGTGTTCCGCACCGACACCCGCAACCTCATCGTCTACGACTTCAGCTCCTACCCGGGGACGACGGCCAACGTGGGCCGTGCGCGCATGGGCGGCGTCGAGCTCGAGGCGAAGCTCGCGCTGTCCCGGGGGACGCAGTTCCACGCCTCCTACACCTACCTGAGCGCCGACGATCTCACGGACGGTACCCGGCTCCTGAGGCGCCCCCGGAACAGCGGGAGCGCCGACCTCTGGCAGGACCTGGGAGGGGGGTGGAGCGCGGGCGCGGGCATCCAGGTCGTGGCCGGCCGGCTTGATGTCGACGCCCTCACCTTCTCAACCGTGTCGGATCCCGACTATGCGGTCGCCCGGGTCTTCGCGGAGTGGAGGGCGGGAAGGCGTCTCACCCTGAAGGCGCGGGTCGAGAACCTCTTCAACAAGAGGTACCAGCCGGTGAACGGCTACCCGGCGCTCGGGATGGGGGCATTCGGCGAGGTCGACTGGCGCCTTTGACGCCGCGGCGATCAACCCGATTTCCAGGTCAGGACGAGCGAGCCCGCGACAATGAGCGTGCCGCCCACGACGTGCTGCCAGCCGAGCCGCTCGCGCAGGAAGATCGCGGCCAGGAGAATGGCGAAGACGACGCTCAGCTTGTCGACTGCGGCGACGCGCGAGACCTCGCCCATCTGAAGCGCCCGGAAGTAGCACAGCCATGAGAGGCCGGTCGCAAGTCCCGAGAGGCCGAGGAACACGAGCGTCCGCCGCCCCGGGAGGGAGATCGCGCCGGCCGGCACGGAGACGAAGACGATCGCCCATGTGATGGCGAGGACCACCGTGGTCCGGATCGCCGTCGCAAGGCTCGAGTTGACGTTCTCCACCCCGACCTTGGCCAGCACGGCCGTTATCCCCGCGAACAGGGCCGAGAGGATTGCCCAGGTCACCCAGGTCATGGGCGTTCGCCTTTCATGTCAGCCCGCATGGTTCCGCGCGGGCTTCATGAATTCCTGCCTCCCGAGCCACTCGATCAGCTCGTCCGCCAGGGCCCTGTGGTCGGCGACGCGGGGATGGTTGGACGTATAGTGCCTGAACGAGAAGTGGTGCATCATGGGATCCTCCGATTCCATGCTCGCCACGGCCTTCCCCCATGCCTCCTTGAGCGGGATGCTCTCGGCACCCGAGGTCATGCCGCCCAACATCATCACGATCTGCGCCCTCGGGTAGGCCCTGCGCAGGGCGCGGATCAGGTCGCAGTACCTGCCCGTGAAGCCCTCGGGAAAGCCCTTTCCATGGGCCTTCGGGTAGTCGGCGTCGTTGTCCCCGAGGTTCACGAGCACGACGTCCGGGGTCCAGCGGGTGAGGTCGGCCGCCGGGGAGTCGGGGCGCGGATAGAGCCGGTCCCATGTCTGGCCGGCCACGGGGTCGATCCAGCCCGTCGCGATCCCGATGCCGCTTATGGAGATATTGCGCTGCTGGGCGCCGAAGGCGCCTGCCACCAGAACGGCGTAGCTGAGCTCGGCGTTGTGTGTCCGCCGGGTCTCCCACTGGTCGGTGGCGCCGTCCTCGTCGCAGGCCCCGGCCGTGATGCTGTCCCCGTAGAACTCCATGGCCAGGGCGTACGCGAGTGCCGCGGGCCTCCACGCCCGTGCGCCGGGAGCCAGCTCGACACCCCGGAACTGGGCCGATCCGGCGGAAGCCTCGCTGCGCTTGCGCAGCGAGAGGTGATGGCGGCCCGGGGACAGGCCCAGGGGGACGGCGACCCGGGTGCGCCCGCCCTTGGCGACGGCTGCGACCCAAACCTGGTCGTCCACGTGCACGTCGAAGAAGTTCTCGCCCTCGGCGTGGTCGAAATCCAGCGCGAGCGACCGTCCCTCGAAGTCGATGGAGACCCCGCTGCTCTCCCAGATGAGCACCGGGCCGTCGACCGGCCGCGTGTCGAGCCTTCCCTCGTAGAGGAAGCGGGTGTCGGGAGGGGCGACGATGACGCCGGGCTCGCCCTCTGCCCTTGCCCGAGGGACAGCGGCGCAGGCCAGGGCCGCAGCCACCAGGAACACGGTCCCCGTGCGGCCTCCGTTTGCCCAGGGTCCTGCGGGTCGGGGGTTCATTGCCCCATCAAGCACCCGTCCGGGGGAGCTTTCGAGCCAGAAAGGTCCCCCGGGCCCGCCTCCCCGGAAAGTTGCGTCGAGCCGGAAAGCCACCTCAATGAGGGGCATAAACACGACGAAATGCCCTTTGTCCGTGGCGCGGCTGCTCGCATCGGCCCCCGGCTTTGTCGCCGCGCTCCTCGCGCTCTCCTGCGCCCCCGGCGCCCTGGGCGCGGGGCCCGCGGCCACGGTCGTCCTGGTCGCGAACAGCGCCGACCCCGACTCGGTCGCGATAGCCCTCCACTACGCCGAGGTCCGCGGCGTCCCCCTGGCGAACGTGATCGCACTGCCGATGCCCCTGGCCGAGACGATCACCTGGAAGGAGTTCGTCGGCGCCGTGTGGCGTCCCCTTGAGGAGCAGCTGGTCGCCAAGGGGTGGATCGACGCGCTGGCGATGGACCTCGTCGACGAAGTCGGCCGAAGGAAGTATTCGGTCTCGGGCCACAGGATAGGGGCCCTGGTCACCTGCCGGGGCGTCCCACTGAGGATCGAGAACGACCCGGCGCTCTACAAGGAGTTCAAGCCCATGACGGATCACCCCGAGTTCCGGACCAACGCGGGGGCGGTGGACTCGGAGCTGAGCCTCCTCGCGCAGAACGACTACCCGATCAATGCAGGCATCCCCAATCCCTTCTTCGCGAACGACCGGCCCACGGCCTTCGCCTACACCCAGGTCGTGAAGGTCTCAAGGCTGGACGGCCCGACGGCATCGGACGCGCTGCACCTCGTGGACCTGGCGGTCGAGGCCGAGCGCACGGGACTCCTCGGGAGGGCCTACGTGGACATAGCCGGCCCCCATGAGAACGGGGACCGCTGGCTCGAGTCCGCGGCCAGGACGCTGTCCGCGCTCGGCTTCGACCTCTCGGTGAGCCACGGGTCGTCCACCGTCCCCGCTTCCGCCCGGTTCGACGCCCCGGCGTTCTATTTCGGCTGGTATGCCCCTGACCTGAACGGGCCCTTCGAGCTGCCCGGATTCCGCTTCCCCCCGGGCGCGGTCGCCGTCCACATCCACAGCTTCTCCGCCCGCACCGTGCGGTCGGACACGGAGGGATGGTGCGGACCCCTCGTCGCCCGCGGCGTGACCGCGACGGTCGGCAACGTGTACGAGCCCTACCTCGAGTACCTTCACCGCCCCGACCTCATCATGGAGGCGCTGGCCCGCGGAAACGACTGGGTGGACGCGGCCTATTACGCGCTCCCGCTCCTGAGCTGGCAGGCGATCACCATAGGGGACCCGCTGTACCGCCCGTTCGCGGTCCCGCTCCCGGCGCAGACAGGGGCCCTCTCGCGGCTTCCGCCCGACCTTGCCGGATACCCGGTCATCAGGCAGATGAACCTCCTCGCGGCCGCGGGCCGGCAGCACGAGGCGATCGAGGAGGGGAGGGCCGCCATGAAGAAGGTCCCCAGCCTCGCGCTCGCCCTCGCCCTCGCGCGCAGGGTGGGGGCCTCGGGCAACAGCGACCAGTCGGTCTGGGTCGTCAAGGCCGCAGCCGAGGCGGCGGAGCCCACGCCGGGCAACTGGGAGGTCATACGCGAGGCCGCCCAATTCCTGACGGAGCACAGGCGGTCGGCCGAGGCGATCGAGCTCTACCGGAAGCTGCTCTCGGTCGACCTCATCCCGCCCGCGGTCCGCGCACCGTGGCTTGAGGAGGCGCGCAGCGTCGCCCTCGAGGCGGGGGACACCGGCCAGGCGGCCGAATGGGAGAGCGAGATCACGCGGTCCGCCTTGCACGCGGCGGGCGCGGGACCCTAGGGGGCCTCAGAGCTTGTCGACGATCCTGTCGGCGAGGCCGTAGGCCACCGCCTCCTTGGCGTTCAGGTAGAAGTCGCGGTCGCTGTCCTTCGAGATCTTCTCAATCGGCTGTCCGGAGGCGTCCGCAAGGATCTGGTTCAGCTCGCTTCGCAGCTTCTCCATCTCCTGGGCCTGGATGTTGATGTCCGTCGCGGGCCCGATGAACCGGCCTGAGATCAGCGGCTGGTGGATGAGCACCCTCCCGTGGGGATAGATCAGGCGCCGGCCCTTGGCGGCCGCGCACAGCAGGATGGAGCCCATCGAGGCGGCCATTCCCGTGACGACGATCGTGATCGGCGAGGAGATGAGCTTCATCGTGTCGAACACGGCCATCCCTGCGGTGATGGACCCTCCCGGGGTGTTCATGTAGAAGGTGATGTCCTTGCCCGGGGCCGTGGACTCGAGGTAGAGCAGCTTTTCGCTGATGTCCTTGGCCGTCTCGTCGGTCACCGGGCCCCAGAGGAAGAGCTTCCGCTGGTTCAGGAATCGCTTCTGGATCAGGAGGGCCACGGAGGGGTCCCTCTTGGCGGCGGCCAGTTCCACGGCCTCCTCATCCTCGTCGTCATCGTCATCGAGACGGGGTAGGGGGGCGTTCAGGCCGGGCTGGAGGTTGTCGAAATGCATGGAGGGACAATCTGGCGAATGCGGGAGATTTGGCAAGCGCTCGAGGCTCAATAACGGACCTTGTCGGGCTTCGCCGACCAGGCGGAAAAGGCACCCTTCGCCTCGTCGCGGAGCAGCGGCTTCATCGAGACGGTGCGCTCGCCGGGCGCAAGGGGGATCTGCCCGTAGATGAATTCGTCGTCGAATCCCACGGCCGCGGCATCCTGCCGCGTGTTGCCGTAGTAGACCTCGGGGATCCTCGACCAGTAGATCGCCGACAGGCACATCGGGCATGGCTCGCAGCTCGCATAGAGCTCGCAGTCGTCGAGCTTGAACGTCCCAAGGGTCCGGCACGCGTCGCGGATCGCAACAATCTCCGCATGGGCGGTCGGGTCGAGGGTCGAGGTGACCTGGTTGCTCCCCCGCCCGACGACCGTGCCCTTGCGAACCACGACGCAGCCGAACGGCCCGCCCCGGCCCGCCTTCAGCCCCTCCTCAGAGAGGCCAATGGCCTCGCGCATGAAGCCCTCGTGGCTCATGTCGGGCATCCCTGCGTTGTCGCTTGGATTGGCACAAGTCGGGCAAGGTACTATGGAGGTGACAGTACACAATCCGGAAGTTTTACTCTCGCCGTCCTCAATCCCTCCGATCCATGACCAACCCTGCATTTTCCGGACTCGACATTCGCGGACCCGTCCCGCCCGGATACGCCGGAATACTTTCACCGGAGTCGTGCGCCTTCCTCGCGGGGCTCTTCAGGAAGTTTGAGCCGCGCCGCCAGGAGCTCCTCCGGGCCCGCGTCGCCCGGCAGGCCGAGCTGGACGCAGGCGTCCTCCCCGACTTCCTCCCTTCGACCCGGCAGATCCGCGAGGGCTCGTGGAAGGTCGCCCCCGCGCCCGCCGACCTTCTCGACCGCCGCACCGAGATCACCGGCCCCGTCGACCGCAAGATGGTGATCAACGCGCTCAATTCGGGCGCCAATGTCTATATGGCCGATTTCGAGGATGCCAGCACGCCGAGCTGGGACAATCTGATCGACGGCCAAATGAACCTCATCGCCGCGGTGCGCCGCGACATCGAATTCGACGATCCGCAGANNTCAACGCGCTCAATTCCGGCGCGAAGGTCTTCATGGCGGACTTCGAGGACGCAACATCGCCCACGTGGGAGAACCTCCTCGACGGCCACGTCAACCTGAAGGACGCCGTCCGGCGCACGATCTCGTTCACGAGTCCCGAGGGCAAGTCCTACAGCCTGAACCCGGCGACGGCCACGCTCCTCGTGCGCCCGCGCGGCTGGCACCTTCCCGAGAAGCACGTGCTGCTCGACGGCAAGCCCGTTTCCGGGAGCCTCTTTGATTTCGGACTCTATTTCTTCCACAACGCGAAGGAGTTGCTCTCGCGCGGGTCGGGCCCGTACTTCTACCTCCCGAAGATGGAGAGCCACCTTGAGGCCCGGCTCTGGAACGACGTGTTCGTCCACTCCCAGTCCGTGCTCGGCGTCCCCCAGGGCTCAGTCCGGGCCACCTCGCTGATAGAGACGATCCTCGCGACCTTCGAGGCCGAGGAGATCCTCTACGAGTTACGCGACCACGCCTCGGGCCTGAACTGCGGGCGGTGGGACTACATCTTCAGCTGCATCAAGAAGCTGCGCTACAGGAAGGGCTACCTCTTCCCGGATAGGAGCCAGGTCACGATGACGGCGCCGTTCATGCGGGCCTACTGCCTGTACGTCATCAAGGTGTGCCACCGACGCGGCGCGCACGCGATGGGCGGGATGGCGGCCCAGATCCCCATCAAGAACAACCCGCAGGCCAACGACGAGGCCCTCGCAAAGGTCCTTGCCGACAAGGAGCGGGAGGCGACGGACGGCCACGACGGAACCTGGGTCGCGCACCCGGGCCTCGTCCCGATCGCGCTCAAGGCCTTCGACAAGCACATGCCCGGGCCGAACCAGGTCTCGCGCCAGCGCGAGGACGTCAACGTGACCGCGGCGGAGCTCCTTTCGGCGCCCGCCGGGACCATCACCGACGCGGGCATCCGGACGAACTTCAGCGTCGGTATCCAGTACCTCGAGGCGTGGCTCGGCGGCTTGGGCTGCGTCCCGCTCTACAACCTCATGGAGGACGCGGCAACGGCCGAGATCTCCCGCGCGCAGCTCTGGCAGTGGCTTCACTGCGGCGGCCGGCTCGCCGACGGGAAGGCGATCACGACCGCCCATTACGACAGCCTGATCGGCGAGGTAATCTCAAAGATCCAGTCGGAGGTCGGGGCCGAGCGCTATTCCAACGGGCATTTCCGAACCGCGGCGCACATGTTCGCGGAGATGGTCAAGGCCCCGGTCATCGACGAATTCCTGACGCTTCCGGCGTACGAGCTGCTCAAGTAGGCGTGCTCATGCAGCTGACGCTCGCCGAACTGAACTCCGCCGACCGCGACGCGTTTGTCGCAGCCCTGGGACACCTCTTCGAGCATTCGCCCTGGGTGGCCGCCGAGACCCACGGCAGGGGACCCTTCCGCAGTGTGGACGAGCTCTTCGACGCCCTTTGCGAGTCGATGCGCTCCGCTTCCGCCGACCGCCAGCTGGCGCTCATCAGGGCGCACCCGGACCTGGCGGGCCGACTCGCCCAGGCGGGCCAGCTCACCGCGTCCTCGGCCAGGGAGCAGTCCGCCGCGGGGCTCGACCGACTCACGCCCGGCGAGACAGCCGAGATCCAGCGCCTGAACGACGCCTACAAGGGGCGCTTCGGGTTCCCCTTCATCATCTGCGCCCGACTAAGCGCGAAGGAGGCCATCCTGTCCGCGATGCGGGCGAGGGTGGGCAGCACCCCCGGCGCGGAGCACTCGACTGCGCTCGGTGAAATAGCCAAGATAGCCCGGCTTCGACTCAACGAGGCCATCAAAACCAAGGACTGAAATGGCCGGAAAGCTCAGCACCCACGCCCTTGACCTGACGACGGGCCGCCCAGCGGCCGGCCTGAGGATCGAGCTCCGGAGGATATCCCCGGATCCCGAGCTCCTGAAGACGGTCGTCACGAACGCCGACGGCAGGACGGATACGCCGCTCCTAGGCGCCGCGGAGATGAGGTCCGGGACCTACCAGCTTGAGTTCCATGTCGGCGAATACTTCTCGGCGAGGGGTGTCGCCCTCGCGAAGATACCGTTCATCGACGTCGTGCCGGTGCGCTTCGGCATCTCCGAGCCCTCGGAATCCCACCACGTGCCCCTCCTCGTGACGCCGTGGGGCTACAACACCTACAAGGGGAGCTGACGGCCCAGAATGCCCAAGATCCTCCTGGCCCAGGCCGCAGAGACCCTGACCCGCCGGCTCGACCAGCTCGCGCGGGTCTCGGACGAGCGCGGGGAGACGACGCGGACATTCATGTCGCCGGCCATGGGCCGCGCGAACGCCCTCGTGGGGCGCTGGATGAGGGCGGCGGGCCTCAGGGTCCATGAGGACCGCGTCGGAAACGTGATCGGCCGGCTCGGGGGGGCCGGGCCGCGGGCAAAGACCTTCCTCCTCGGCTCGCACCTCGACACCGTCCGCGACGCGGGCCGGTTCGACGGGGCGCTCGGCGTCCTCCTCCCGATCGCAGCGCTGGAGGTGGTTCGCGACCTCGGCATAGGGCTTCCGTTCAATGTCGAGATCGTGGGCTTTTCCGAGGAGGAGGGGGTGAGGTTCTCGAGCGCGTACCTCGGGAGCAAGGGCTACGCCGGGAGGCTCACCCGCTCCGACCTGGGCCTGCGCGACCCGTCGGGGGTTTCCGTAGGGGAGGCGCTTGCCCGCCACAATGGAAGGCGCCTGCCGCCGCCCCGGGCTGCCCACTCCCCGGATGAGCTGATCGGCTACCTTGAGGTGCACATCGAGCAGGGGCCCGTGCTCGAGTCGAGGGGCCTGCCCTCGGGCGTCGTCTCGGCCATCTCGGGCCAGACCCGCGCGAGGGTGGTGTTCGAGGGCAGCGCCGGCCATGCGGGCACCACCCCGATGGCGCTTCGCAGGGACGCCCTCGCCTGCGCCGCCGAATTCATCCTGGCCGTGGAGGCCATCGCGAAGTCCAGGCCGCCGCTTGTGGCCACCGTGGGATGGATACGAGCGCTTCCCGGCGCGACGAACGTGATCGCGGGCACGGCCGAGCTCTCGCTCGACGTACGGCACCCCCTGGATGCCAGGCGGCGGTCTGCGGTGGCGGACCTGCGATCGATCGCGCAAAAGATCGCGCGCGGGCGCGGCGCGAGGTTCTCGGTCAAGGCCGCCCAGGACAACCCCGCCGTGACATGCTCCTCCGACCTGACAGCGCTGCTCGCGCGGAGCGTGCGCGCGTGCCAGGGAAGGTCGCTCGCGCTCCCGAGCGGTGCGGGCCACGACGCCGTGATCATGTCCTCGCTGACGCCTGTCGCCATGCTCTTTGTCCGCTGCAGGAAGGGCCTGAGCCACCACCCGGACGAGTTCGTCCATCCCCGGGACCTCGAGGCCGCCCTCGGCATCGTGGTCGATTTCCTCACCCGAATGGCCTACAGGCTATAGGCATGGGCGAACCCTGCGACCTCCTCGTCCGCGGAGCCACCCTGGTGACCGCCGGTGGCCTCGTCCGAGCCGACATAGCCGCCTCGGGGGGGCGCATCGTCGAGATAGGGCCGGACCTCGGCCCAGGGGCGCGAGAGACGATCGACGCGACGGGCCTCCACGTCCTCCCGGGGATCATAGATTCCCATGTCCACTTCAACGAGCCTGGCCGGACGGAGTGGGAGGGCATCGAGACCGGCTCCTCGTCGCTCGCCGCCGGGGGCGGGACGGCGTTCTTCGACATGCCGCTCAACTCCCTTCCGCCCGTGACCAACGCCGCGAGCCTGGCGCTCAAGCGCGCCGCCGCCGAGCGCACCTCGCGCACGGACTTTGCGATTTGGGGCGGGCTGGTGCCGGGCAACGTGGACGACCTTGAGCCGATGCGGGATGCCGGGGCCATCGGGTTCAAATCCTTCATGTGCGGCAGCGGGGTCGAGGAGTTCGAGCGCGCGGACCCGGCCACGCTCAGGGCCGGAATGAAGCGGGCTGCTGCCCTCGGGATGCTTGTGGCCGTGCACGCGGAGGACGAGGACCTCGCGCGCCTGAGGACCGCGGAGGCCCGCGCAAGGGGGACGGACGCGCGCACCTGGCTCACATCGCGGCCGGTGGAGCTTGAGCTGGCGGCCATCAGGACGGCCGTCGACATGGCCGGCGAGACCGGGTGCTCGCTCCACATCGTCCACGTGAGCAGTCCCGACGGGGTGGCGCTCGCGCGGGAGGCGAGGGCGCGCGGCGTGGACGTCTCGATCGAGACGTGCCCCCACTACCTGCTCCTCAACGAGGACGACGTGGTCGCGCGCGGTGCCCCCGCGAAATGCTTCCCGCCCCTGCGCCCGGAGGCGCTCAGGCTCGGGCTGTGGAATGCGCTCGAGTCGGGGCGGATCGACACCGTCGGGTCCGACCACTCGCCGGCGCCGCCCGAGATGAAGCGCTCCTCGAACTTCTTCGAGATCTGGGGCGGGATCTCCGGGTGCCAGCACGGGTTCGGCCTCCTGCTGTCCGAGGCGCTTGCCCGCCAGGCGCCCGGGGTCGCGCTTCCGCGCCTATCGGGACTCCTCTCGGCAAACGTCGCGCGCCGCTTCAGGATCGACCGGACGAAGGGGAGGCTGGCCGTGGGCCTGGACGCGGACATGACGATCATCGAGATCGGCCCCGAGCACGCCCTGTCCAACGCCGAGCTGCTTTACCGGCATCGGCAGGGTCCCTATGACGGGCGTAGGTCGCGCGTGAGGATCGACCGGACCATTGTGCGGGGAAGCACCGTATTTTCTCAGGGCCGGGTTGCGCTGGGCGGCCCCGCCGGTCAATTTATCAGGCCAGCCTAGGCCGAGACGCAAATCTGGGCGCGCGACCTGCTTAACTCCGGAACCACACCCCCAAATCCCATGCCTGAACTCTTTGGACACACGCGTGCGCACGTCGGGCGCCGCCACGCCCTCATCACCCCGAAAAACCACGTGAACAGCACCCTCCCGGGGGTGACCGGCGCGACTGCGGTGGTGCTAGTCAGCCCCGCCATGGGCGCACAGGTCGCGCAGACCCTCCTCACCTTCGAGTCCGGGGGCGCTGCCCGTTTCGGGGCAGGCGAGGCACAGACCTTTGGCTACGTCATGGACGGGGGGGCCAGGGTGGAGATCGCCGGGAAGGGGCGCCGGCTCAAGGCGGGCGGGTTCTTCTACTGCCCCGCGGGATCGGACTGGGCGCTTTCCATGCCGAGAAGGGGCACTCGGGTCACCCTCTTCCAGAAGAAGTACGCGGCCCTGCCCGGCGTAAAGGCGCCGAAGGCCCTCTTCGGCGACCAGTCCAGGGTCAAGGGAGCCCCCTTCCTAGGGGACCCCGCCGCAAACCTCCAGGTGCTACTTCCCGACATGGCCGCCTTCGACATGGCGGTGAACCTCTTCGCCTACCAGCCCGGCGGGCACCTCCCGTTCGTGGAGGTCCACGTCATGGAGCACGGTCTCGTCATGCTATCGGGTGAGGGGGTCTACCGCCTCGAGGACTCCTGGTATCCGGTGCGCGCGGGGGACGCGGTCTGGATGGCGCCCTACTGCGCGCAGTGGTTTGTCGCCATGGGCAAGGTCCCGGCGCGCTACCTCTACTACAAGGACGTCAACAGGCCCCCCATATGACCGGTCCCCTGTCCGGCCTGAGGATCAATATCGACAGCGCAGGGCTCAAGCGCCGCGTTGACGAGCTTGCCCTGATCTCCGAGGCGCCGGCCCCCGTCGTCACGCGGGTGCTCTTCTCGGAGGCCGACATGAGGGGCAGGGAGTACGTCCGCACGGCGGCGAGGGAGGCGGGCCTCGCCCTCAGGGAGGACGCAGTCGGCAACATCTTCGCCCGCTGGGAGGGCTCCGAGCCGGGGCTTCCGGCCGTGGGCTCGGGCTCGCACACCGACGCGATACCGAACGCGGGCCGCTATGACGGCGTCGTCGGGGTGCTGGGGGCGTTCGAGTCGCTGGCCGCGCTCAAGCGTGCGGGCTTCAAGCCCAGGCGCTCGCTCGAGGTCGTCATGTTCACCGCGGAGGAGCCGACTCGATTCGGGCTCGGGTGCCTCGGAAGCCGGCTCATGGCGGGGACGATCTCCGTCGAGAGGGCCCGCGCCCTGCGCGACCCCGAGGGCCGCACCCTGGACGATCTTCGCGCGGCCGCGGGGTATTCGGGTTCGCTGGAATCCGTACGCCTCCCCAAGGGCTACTACCATTCGTTCGTGGAGCTCCACATAGAGCAGGGCCCCATTCTCGAGGAGAGGAAGGTGCCGATCGGGATCGTGGAGCACATCGCGGGACCGAGCAGCTACCGCGTCACGCTGCACGGGGAGGGGGGGCACGCGGGCGCAGTCCTCATGAAGGTGCGCCACGACGCGATGCTGGCGGGGGCCGAGATCGCCCTTGCCGTCGAGCGCGCCGCCCTGGAGAGCGGGAGCCCGGACACGGTGGGCACGGTCGGCGTCTTCCGGATCGAGCCCGGCGCCGTGAACAGCGTGCCGTTCAGGGCCTACCTTGAGATCGACCTCAGGGACGCCCGCCTCGACTCCCGCGCCAAGGCGCTGGCCGACATCAGGGGCGCCGCCGACCGCGCGTGCGCCCGGCGCGGCATCCGGATGGAGTTCGAGGAGATCAACGCAGACCCCCCCGCCGAGGGTGACCCGAGGACGATCGCGATCGCGGAGGAGGTCTGCTCGGGGCTCGGCCTTCGCTCCCTGCGGATGGTGAGCCGGGCCTATCATGACTCGCTCTTCATGGCGCGGGTCAGCCCCACCACCATGATCTTCATTCCCTGCCTGAACGGCTGGAGCCACCGGCCCGAGGAATTCGCGACCACCGAGCACATCGCCTCGGGGGCGGAGGTACTGGCCCACACGATGGCACAGCTGGCCGTCTGACCCATGGGATTTGAATTCACGCTCAACGGAACGCCTGTCCGGGTGGAGGGCGTCTCCCCGACCACGACCCTCCTCGAATTCCTGAGGTCGAGCGGCCTGACCGGGAGCAAGCAGGGGTGCGCCGAGGGGGATTGCGGCGCCTGCACGGTCGCGGTCGTCGAACGCGACGAGGCCGGAAGGCCGACCTACCGGGGGGTGAACAGCTGCATCTCGCTCCTGCCCATGTTCGCGGGACGCGAGGTGGTCACGGTCGAGGGGCTATCCGGCGAAGGAGAGAAGCTCCATCCGGTCCAGTCGGCCATGGTCGACCACTGCGGCTCGCAGTGCGGCTATTGCACGCCGGGATTCGTCATGTCCCTCTTCGAGGGCTACTACAGGGGCGCCTGCAGGGGTCCGCGCGAGATAAGCGACCAGCTCGGTGGCAACCTGTGCCGCTGCACCGGCTACAGGCCCATACGCGACGCGGCGCTGGACGCCCTCGCGTTCCGGGAGTCGGCCGCGAAGGCGGGCGACCCGTTCCGGGAGAGGCTGGGCGGGGCCGTGGCTCCCCCCGGGATCCTCGACTACTGCTCGGGGAACGAGCGGTTCATTCGCCCGGGCTCGCTCGCGGAGCTGTTCGCGGCCCTGGAGGCCGATCCGCTGGCGACGCTTGTGGCGGGTGCCACGGAAATCGGCGTCGATGTCACAAAGAAATCCCGTGCCTTCCCGTGCCTTGTGTCGACGGACGCGGTTCCCGAGCTCACCCGGATAACCCGGACCGATGCGGAGTGGCGGATCGGCGGATCGGCGACCCTCACGGCCGTCGAGGAGGCCCTGGGCGGCGAATACCCGTCCCTCGCGAAGATGCTCAAGGTCTTTGCCGCACGGCAGATCAGGAACAGGGCGACCCTCGGGGGGAACCTAGCGACGGCCTCGCCGATCGGGGACAGCGCCCCCGTCCTCCTCTCGCTCGACGCCGACCTCATCCTGCTTTCCTCGAAGGGCGAGCGCAAGGTGGCGCTATCGGACTTCTTCACGGCCTACCGCAAGACCCTGCTACGCCAGGGCGAGATCATCTCCGAGATCATCATCCCGCGCCTCGCCCCTTCGGGAGTGCTCACCCGCAGGTCGGACTTCCTGAAGGTCTCCAAGCGCCGCGAGCTCGACATCAGCATCGTGGCCGCGGCGTTCTCGGTGGACACGGACTCCGGGGGAATCGTGCGCAGGGCCCGCCTGGCGTACGGCGGGGTCGCCGCCACGCCGGTGCGCGCCCGGCGCGCGGAGGCGGCCCTCGAGGGGAGGACGCTCGACGGTGCCGCGGCCGAGGTCGCCAGGATCCTGGCCGGCGAGTTCAAGCCGATTGACGATGTGCGCGCCGGGGCGGAGTACAGGCGGGGGCTCATCGTGAGCCTCTGGGAGAAATTCGTCTGCGGAGACACGAGCATGGCCCAGGACGGGCCGCTGGATTTCGCAAGGGGAGGGGACGCGCCGGGCGCGGATGCGTCCCGCTCGCTTCGGCACGAGAGCGCCGTCGGCCATGTGACGGGGCGTGCGCTCTACGCGGACGACACCGCCCAGCGCCGGCCGATGCTCGACGCATGGCCCGTTTTCGCCCCCCATGCCCGCGCCCGGATCACCCGGCGCGACGCCCGTGCCGCACGGGCCATGCCCGGGGTCGTCGCGGTGCTCATGACCGAGGACATCCCGGGGCACAACAACGTCGGGACCTTCCACGATGAGCAGCTCTTCGCGGACAAGGAGGTGCACTACCACGGGCAGGTCATTGCGCTGGTCGTCGGCCGGTCGCTGCGCGCCTGCCGGGCCGCCGCGGCGGCCGTCGTCGTCGAGTACGAGCCGCTGCCCCCGATGCTCGGGATCGCGGAGGCGCTGGCAAAGGGCAGCCTCCACTCGCCGCCGCACACCCTCGCAAGGGGCGACGTCGCGTCCGCCCTTACCCGGGCGCCGATGCGGATGGAGGGCGAGTTCTCGTTCGGGGGGCAGGAGCACTTCTATCTGGAGACCCAGGCGGCCTGGGCGGAGGCGGGGGAGGCGGGATCGATTTTTGTCAGCTCCTCCACGCAGCACCCGACGGAGATCCAGGCCATCGTCGCCGACGTCCTCGGGGAGCCCCGGAACAAGGTGGTCGTCCAGTCCCCGAGGATGGGCGGGGGATTCGGGGGCAAGGAAACCCAGGGGAACGCCTTCGCGGCGATGGTGGCCCTGGCGGCGGTCAGGACGCGGAGCCCCGTCCGGATCCAGCTGGACCGGGACGTGGACATGACCCTCACCGGAAAGCGCCATCCCTTCCATGCGAAGTTCAAGGTGGGCCACGACGCCGAGGGGATGATCCTTGCGTCCGAGGTGGACCTCTGCGCCGACGGGGGCTGGTCGCTGGACCTGTCGCAGCCCGTGCTTGACCGTGCGCTTTTCCACCTCGACAACTCGTACTACATCCCCGCGGTACGGTTCACGGGCCTCATCGCGAAGACGAATGTCGCCTCCAACACGGCCTTCCGCGGATTCGGCGGACCGCAGGGAATGCTGGTCATGGAGGAGATCATCGACCGCGTCTCGAGGAGGGTGGGGCTTCCCCCAGAGGTGGTCCGCGGCCGCAACCTCTACCGCGGCGCCGGCGAGACGAACACGACCCACTACCTCCAGGAAATCGGCGACAACCGCCTGCGGACGATCTGGGACCAGGTGCAGCGTGAGGCGGGCTTTGCGCAGAGGCGCCATTCCGTCGACGCCTGGAACAAGGCGCACCGGCGGGTGAAGCGCGGCCTCGCGGTCACCCCCCTCAAGTTCGGGATCTCCTTCACCCTCACACGCTACAACCAGGCCGGGGCCCTCGTCCTGCTCTACACGGACGGCACGGCCCAGGTGAACCACGGCGGGACCGAGATGGGGCAGGGGCTCCACACGAAGATCCAAGGCGTGGCGATGCGCGAGCTGGGCCTGCCGGCGGAGAGCATCCGGATGATGCCGACGGTGACGGACAAGGTGCCCAACACCTCGGCGACGGCTGCGTCGTCGGGGGCGGACCTGAACGGCTCCGCAGTCAGGAACGCGTGCATCACCCTGCGCGAACGCCTGCTGCCCGTGGCGGCGGGGCTTCTCTCCAGGAAGGCCGGCGCGCCCGTTTCAGCGGGCGACATCTCGTTCGTGGAAGGGAACGCGCTTGCGCGCGGATCCGGGGCCACGGTGACGCTCGCCGAGGTCTGCACGCGGGCCCACGAGGAACGGATCAGCATGGCCGCCTCGGGTTACTACGCGACGCCCGGGATCCACTGGGACTGGTCGACGGCCTCCGGCAGACCCTTCCAGTACTTCGCCTGCGGGGCCGCCGTCGCCGAAGTGGAGGTCGACGGCCACAACGGGATGCACCGGGTAGTCAGGGTCGACGTGGTCCACGACGTGGGCGACTCCCTGAACCCGGGCGTCGACCTCGGCCAGATCGAGGGCGGGCTCGTCCAGGGCATCGGCTGGCTGACCCGGGAGGAGCTCCTTTGGGACAAGAAGGGCAGGCTGATGACCCACAGCGCCAGCACCTACCAGATCCCCGCGATCAGCGACGCCCCCGTCGAGATGCACGTGACGCTCCTGCCGAAGGCGGCCCAGGAGGGGACGATCCACGGGAGCAAGGCCTCGGGCGAGCCCCCGCTCATGCTCGCGTTCTCGGTCCGGGAGGCGATCCGCGACGCGGTCGCCTCGTTTGGGGCCGGGAAGGGCGAGGTTCCCCTCGCCTCGCCGGCGACATGCGAGGCGGTGTTCGCCGCGATCAGGGGCCGCCTGGGGTGACGCCCGTGCGGCCATGCTCGCGATGAGGTTTCCCGAGGACCTGCGCGTCCCGATCGACAACCCCCTGACCGGCGCCCGGTACGAGCTCGTCCGCGCGGACGGGGCGGCGCGCGGGCCCGAGGCCCTTGAACGCCTGGTCGAAATCTGCAACGAGCCCGACATCTACGACTGGCTCTTCCGGGAGCTCCTCGGGGGCAGGCCCTATTCCGAGGGGAAGGCCAGGGAATTCCTCGAGTGGTCGGGCGCCGGCTGGTCGGCGGGCACGCACTTCGTCTTCCTCGTGCTCGACGGGGAGGGGAGGATAGCCGCCGCCTGCGATATCAAGTCGAACGACACGGTCGCCGAGGTGGGGTACTGGGCCGGCCGGGACCACCGAGGGGTCATGACGAACACCGTCCGGGCGCTGTGCGCGCTCGCCGCCGGCGCGGGCTTCGGGAGGCTCTTCGCCCGGACCAAGGCGGGGAACCTGCGTTCCCAGGGCGTCCTCCTCAGGGCTGGCTTCGCCCGGGTCCAGGACGACCCGGACGGGCACGCGCGATTCGAATTGCCGCTTGGCCCGTAGGTCGGACAGATAGGCGGCGAATCACCTACCCATGGGAAACAAGCCCAACCCGAACCCCGCAGGCGATCGCAGGGACCTCTCCCAGGCCGTGAGCCGCCCCCGCGTGATCGTCATCCACGGGCCGGCCGCGGCGGGCAAGTACACGATCGCCCGGGAGCTCTCGCAGATCACGGGGCTCGGCCTGTTCCACAACCACCTGACGGTCGACCTGCTGCTGGCCGCCTTCCCGTTCGGCAGCCCGCCGTTCGTGCGCCACCGCGAGCGCATCTGGCTCGACGTCATGGGCGACGCGGTCGGGTCGGGGACGTCCCTCATCTTCACCTTCAACCCGGAGGCCTCGGTCAGCTCGGACTTTCCCGCCGTCCTGTCCCGCAGGATCGAGGCGCGCGGGGGTTCCGTCGCCTTCGTCGCGATCGAGTGCGCGGAGGACGAGATCGAGAGGCGCATCGGGGCGGCCTCGCGGCAGGGATTCCGGAAGCTGGATTCGCTGGAGCTCTACCAGAAGCTCAGGGCCGGGGGAGCGTTCGACTACCCGCCGATCAGGTCGGAGCTCACCGTGGACTCCACGGTCCAGTCCCCGAGGGAATCGGCGCTTCGCATCAGCGAGCATTTCCGCCTCTTGCCGGATGGGCGCTAGATGGCCGCGGTCCTGCCGTCGCGCACCGACACGAGCTGGGCCGCGATGCTGAGCGCGATCTCGTGGGGGTGGTTGGTGCCGAAGTCGAGCCCGAGGGGGCAGACGATACCCGACACCCTGTCGGCGGGAACCCCGTCGGCCAGCAGCTCGCGCCTTAGGATCTCCGCCTTCGAGTCGCTTCCGATCACGCCGACGAACGGGAACCGCATCTCGGTGAGGGCGCGGCGCAGGATGGGGCGGTCCGTCGCGTGACCCATGGTCATGCAGACGACGAAGGACCGCCCGTCGAGCGTGGGCACGATGTCCTCGGGCTTCTCCGAGAGGATCGCGCGCAGGTTGGGAGCGCGCGGCAGCCGGTCCAGCCATTCGGCCCTCGAGTCGACGACCGTGACCCTGCACGGGAGCGGGACCAGCACCGGCACCAGGGCCTGCGAGACATGGCCGGCTCCGAACACCGCGATGTTCCACGGGCCCGGGCCGAAATGGGGCTCGAAGTAGAACTTCACCGACCCGCCGCAGGTCATCCCCACGTCGCCCTTGAGCGTCCACGACACGAAGCGGGGCTTTGCGTCCCGCGCGTCGAGCACCTCGCCCGCGAGCCTCAGCGCCGCGGCCTCGACCTTTCCGCCCCCGACCGTCCCGCAGTGGAGGCCCTTCTTCGTCACCAGGATCTTAGCCGACGCGTCCTGGGGGGTGCTGCCTATCGCCTCGACGAGCGTCACCAGGACGAAGGGCACGCCCTCGTTCTCGAGAGCCACCAGCTGCTCGTAGATGGTCACACCAGACCGAGCTTCATCTTTCCCTCTTCGCTGATCATCGACTGGTTCCACGGCGGGTCCCACGTGATCCTGACGTCGGCGTCGCCGACTCCCGGCACCAGGAGGATCTTGCCCTTTGCGTCCTCGGCTATCGCAGGGCCCATGCCGCAGCCCGGGGCCGTCAACGTCATCGCCACGCTGACCTTGAACGCGTTGTCGGCGCCCTTCTCGACGTCCATCGAGTAGACGAGGCCCAGGTCGACGATGTTAACGGGTATCTCGGGGTCGTAGACCTTGCGCAGCTGGTCCCAGACTGCCTCGGGGTCGGGCGCGCCGTCCGCAAGCGTGGAGGCCTCGACCGAGTGGTCCGCAGCCGCCTCTCCGAGGGCGTCGCCGTCCCTGCCGTCGATGCGGAAGAGACCGAAGTCGGTCTGCACCGTGTAGCTCCCGCCGAGCGTCTGGTGGATCTGTATCTTCGACCCCGCGGGCAGCTGGCGCTTCTCCCCAGAGGGGATCTGCGTCACGGTGACCTCCCTTGAGAGCGTCCGGTCTCGGTTCTTGGGTATCATGGCGCGTGGGGGTTCACCGGCCCAGGCGGGTCCTGACAAGGTCCCGCAGGGCCGCATGGAGCTCCTCGTTCTCCAGGCGGCAGAGAACCTCCTCGAAGAAGCCGAAGATCAGGAGCTCGTTGGCGGCCTTCTCCGGGATCCCCCGGGACTTGAGGTAGAACGCCTGGTCGGCGTCGATCGGCGAACTCGTGGCCCCGTGCGTGCAGCGCACGTCATTTGCCTGGATCTCGAGTCCGGGCAGCGAGTTCGACTCGGCGTCCTCGCTCAGCATCAGGTTGCGGTTGCTCTGGTAGGCGTCCGTCTTCTGCGCGTCGGGATCGACGATGATGAGGCCCGAGAAGATGGTCCTGGACCTGTCGAGGAGCACGTTCTTGTAGAGGAGGTCAGACTTTGTGTTGGGGGCCTGGTGGATCTGGAGCGTCCTCTGGTCGAATTCCCTGGCCCCGCTCGCGACCGTGAGCGCCAGCATCTCCGAGAACCCGCCCGGCGCCTGCAGCTGGCTGAGCGACTCGTGGCGCGCCTGCCTGGCGCCGAGGTGGAGGTTGAGCGACTGGACCCGGGCGTCCCGGCGCACGACCGTGGAGTTGAACTGGAAGGACAGCGTCTCGAGCGACCAGCATTGCGCCGCCGCATACGTGATCCTCGCGCCGTGGCCCGCGTAGAGGTCGTTGGCGCCGCATGCGAACTGGCCGAGGGTGTCGTTGGAGTGGAAGTGGTCGACGACCGTCACCTTCGAGTTGTCCTCGGCGATGATCAGCGTGTGGGGGAACACGGCCGTCCCGGCCCCCGAGGCGGAGTGGATGAGGACGATCGGCATGTCGACCTCGACTCCGCGCGGCACGTGCACGAAGGCTCCGTCGGCGATGAAGGCCTCGTGGAGCGCGGCAAACTTGGCCGAGCCCAGCTTCTGGGGCTGCGCCATGAAGTGCTCCCGGAGCAGCTCGGGGCTCCTCGCCGCGGCCTCGGAGAGCGTGGAGACGACGACGCCCTTCGCCGCAAGGTGGGCGGGCAGCTCGCCCCGTGACGCAAGGCGGCCGTTCACGAACGTGAGCATGGGCGGCGCGGCGAGCGAGAACGCCGCGCTCGCGGCGGCGGTGCCCGCCGGGGGCGCCGCGTCCGGGGTGAACCCGTCGATCCGGATCCCCGAGAGGTTGCTGAAGCGCCAGCTCTCGTCGGTGCGCCCCGGCATGGGGAGCGCCTCGAAGCGGGAGTAGGCGGCGCGCTTGCGCTCGTGCCACCAGGACGGCGCCGATTCAAGGTGCCTCGCGAACACGTCGGGCGTGAACCCTCCGAGGGCTGCCGCCACCACGGGCCTGTCAGATGCGGTCTCGGCCATGGCTCAACCCACGCTCCCTTCCATCTCCAGGTCGATCAGCCTCTTCAGTTCGACGGAGTACTCCATCGGGAACTGGCGGGCCAGGTCGTTGATGAACCCATTGACGGACAGGCTCATGGCCTGCCCCTCGGTCAGCCCCCTCTGCTGCATGTAGAAGATCTGCTCGGCGCTCACCTTGGACACGCTCGCCTCGTGCTGGACCGCGTGACGGTCGCCCCTGACCGTGATGGCCGGGTAGGTGTCGGTGCGGCTGTTCGTGTTGATCAGGAGGGCGTCGCACTCGGTGTTGTTCTTGCAGCCCTTGAGGTTCTTCGGGATGTGCACCACGCCACGGTAGGTGGCGCGGCCCTGGCCGACCGAGATCGACTTGGAGACGACGGTCGACGTCGTCTCGTCGGCGGCGTGGACCATCTTCGCCCCGGTGTCCTGGTGTTGCCCGTCGTTGGCGAGCGCGATCGAGATCACCTCGCCGCGGGACTTGCGGCCCTTCAGGACCACGCCCGGGTACTTCATCGTGAGCCGGCTGCCGATGTTGCAGTCGATCCACTTGATCTCAGCCTCCTCGTGCGCGAGGCCCCGCTTGGTGACGAGGTTGAACACGTTGGACGACCAGTTCTGGACGGTGATGTACTGGATCTTGGCGCCCTTTAGCGCGACCAGCTCGACCACGGCGCTGTGGAGGGTGGCCGTCGAGAACTTGGGCGCGGTGCAGCCCTCCATGTACGTGAGCTCGCTGCCCTCGTCGCATATGATGAGCGTGCGCTCGAACTGCCCGAAGTTCTCGGCATTGATCCGGAAGTAGGCCTGCAGGGGGTGGGAGACCTTGACCCCCGGCGGCACGTAGATGAATGAGCCGCCCGAGAAGACCGCGCTGTTGAGGGCGGAGAACTTGTTGTCGCCGGTCGGGATCACCTTCCCGAAGTACTTGCGGAAGATCTCGGGGTGCTCGCGGAGCGCCTCGGTCGAGTTCATGAAGATCACGCCCTGCTTGGAGACGGCCTCCTTGATGTTCGAGTAAGCGGCCTCGGAGTCGAACTGGGCCTCGACGCCGGCGAGGAACTTGCGCTCCTGCTCCGGAATCCCGAGGCGCTCGAACGTGCGCTTGATGTCCTCGGGGACCTCGGCCCAGGTGCGCTTGGGCTTCTGGCCCTGGGAGAGGTAGTAGCGGATCTTGTCGAAGTTGATGTTCTCCAGGTCCCTGGTCGCCCAGTGGGTCGGAAGCGGCTTGGCGAAGAACGTCTTCAGCGCGCTCTGGCGGAAGTCGTGGATCCACGGGGCCTCCTTCTTCACCGAGGAGATATAGTCGACCGTGCGCTCGTTCAGGCCCGTGCCCGCGTCGAAGTCGTACGTCATGTCGTACTTGAAGTTTCCGGACGACTGGTCGATCCCGGAAACCGGGTTTTCGAGGGTGGTCTCGAGGGTGTCGGTGATTTCGGACATGTTGGTTATCCTCCGGTTCAGGCCGTCGCCAGCTCCTGCTTCACCCAGTCGTAGCCCCTGGACTCGAGCTCCAGGGCGAGCGACTTGTCCCCGCTCTTCACGATCCTGCCCTCGATCATGACGTGGACGTGGTCGGGGACGATGTAGCTGAGGAGGCGCTGGTAGTGGGTGATCAGCAGGATCCCGAGGTTCGGGCCCCGCAGGCTGTTGACCCCGTCCGAGACGATGCGCAGGGCGTCGATGTCGAGGCCTGAGTCGGTCTCGTCCATCAGCGCGAACTTCGGCTCGAGGAGGGCCATCTGCAGGATCTCGCTCCGCTTCTTCTCGCCGCCCGAGAACCCCTCGTTGACCGAGCGCGAGGTGAACTTGCGGTCGATCTTGAGGAGGTCCATCTTCTGGTACAGGCGCTTGTAGTAGGCGGACGCGTCGATCTCCTCGCCCTCCGCCATCCGGGCCTGGAGGGCGGCGCGCATGAAGTTGGCGATGCTCACCCCGGGGATCTCGCTCGGGTACTGGAAGGCCAGGAATATCCCCTCCCGAGCCCTCTCGTCGGACTCCTTCTCGAGGATGGACTTCCCGTCGATCAGGACGTCGCCCTGGGTGATCACGTAGTCGGGGTGCCCCGCGATGGCCTTCGCCATCGTCGACTTCCCGGTGCCGTTGGGCCCCATGACGGCGTGGATCTCGCCGGAGTTGATCGTGAGGGTGACACCCTTGACGATTTCCTTGTCCCCGGTGGAGACGTGCAGGTTCTTGATTTCGAGTGATGACATGCGCGGATTAAAGGGTGTGGGCTTCCGCCTGGGCGCGGGCCTTGCCGCGGAAGATGATCTCGACGGAGGACGCGTCGAAGCCGGCCGGGAGGATGGACTTCACCTGCTCCAGGAGGCCCGGGGGAAGGTCGACGTCATGGGTGGCGCCGGTCGCCTCGTCGTGAAAATGCGCGTGGGGGTAGAGGTTCGGGCAGTACCTCGTGGGCCCGCGCTCAAAGTTGACCGTGCGGACCAGGTCGCACTGGACGAGCGTCTCCAGGCAGTTGTAGACCGTGGCCATGGAGATCATCGGCATCTCCGGCTTGGCCCGGGCAAAGACCTCCTCCGCAGTCGGGTGGTCGCGCTTCCCAAGGAGAACGCTGTAGATCACCTCGCGCTGGGGTGTGGAGCGCAGGCCGCTGTCGGACAGGCGTTGGGCTAGGGCCCCTGAGCGGTCGGTGTTTGAGACCATGGATGATTCGGGTTCATCTCAGCTAATTGGAATGGTACCGAGTTTCAACTAGGAATGAGAATCATTCTAATTAAACTTTTTAACCCAATATCCTATAATGACTAATGTTCCTGGAATCGGGGCCAAACTTCAAATCCACAGCCAGCGATCTGACCCTGTCCGCTTCCCGATGCTCAGGGCACCAGCCACTTGGCCAGGGCCGATTGCAGGTCAGCCTTGCGAACGGGCTTTGTAAGGTAGTCGTCCATGCCCGACGCGAGGCACTTCTCCCGGTCCCCGGTCATCGCATTTGCCGTCATTGCGACAATCCGCACCGGAACATTCCAGTTTGCCTTCGAGGCCCGCTCGGCCTGACGGATTGACTGGGACGCCTCGTAGCCGTCCATCTCCGGCATCTGGCAGTCCATGAGGACCAGATCGTATTGGGTACTCTGCAATGCCTGTATGGCCTGCGCGCCGTCGAAAACCGCCCGGCCAGCCAGACCCAGGCGGCCCAGCATGGCGAGGAGCACTTGCTGGTTCACGGGATGATCTTCGGCCAGCAGGATCAGGGCATCGGGATTCCCCGTTCCGGGGCGTTGTGCGACCAGCGTGTGTTCGCTGGCCGGCGGCCCCGCGGCGGCCTTTCGGCCCGATGCCTCGGCGAGAGCCTCGTGCAGGCGCGCTTCGATGATCGGCTTGGAAATGCAGGCGAGCCAAGACGCGCGCGGACGCATCGTGGAGACTTGCTCGCCAAAAGGTGTCATGAGAAGCAGCCTGGTGTGCCTTAAGCGTGGGTCCGCGGCAATCTGGTGCGCCGTCTCTTCGCCGTTCGCATCGGGCATCTCCTTGTCCACTATCGCGATATCGAACGGGTCGCCGTCTTGGGCCGCCTGGTGGAGCAGTATGAGCGCCGAGGCGGCATCGGCTGCCTCGCTTGCGTGGCAGCCCCAGGATGCCGTCAGCGTAGTCACCACGCGCCGGTTGGCCGCGTGATCGTCGAGCACCAGCACCTTCATTCCGCCCAGGTCGCTCGCCTGGCCGGTGTTTGTCGCCGATGCTGCCTGCTGCTTTTCAAACACTGCCGTGAACCGGAAGGTGGAACCTTGGCCTTCTTCGCTATCGAAGCCGATCCGGCCGCCCATCATCTCCACCAGGTGCTTCGAAATCGTCAGCCCCAAGCCGGTGCCGCCATACCTGCGCGTCGTCGATTGATCGGCTTGCACGAAGGGCGAGAAGAGAGATCCTGCCCGGTCCTTTGGGATCCCAATGCCCGTGTCGCTGATCGTGAACCGGAGCGTGACCGTGCGCCCGTCTTCGTCGGCCGGCTTCACCCGAATACTCACCGCCCCCCTTTCGGTGAACTTGATGGCATTCGCCACCAGGTTGCTGACAATCTGACGCAGGCGCCCCGCATCGCCGCGCAACTGGGAGGCCGTTCCCGGCGCCACCAGACAGGTAAGCTCCAGCCCCTTGCTATTAGCGCCAATCGCCAGCATCTCGACTACTCCCTCCATCACCCCGCGCAAGTCAAAGTCCAGGCACTCCAGCGTCGCCTTTCCTGCCTCTATCTTGGATAGATCGAGGACATGATCCAGCAGAGATTTGAGTGTCTCCGCGCTGTTGTGCACCACTTCGGCATAGCGCCGCTGCTCCCCGGAAAGATCGCTATCGAGCAGCAGATGGGCCATGCCGATCACACCGTTCATCGGGGTACGGAGCTCGTGGCTCATATTGGCCAGGAAACGGCTCTTCGCCAGGTTGGCGGCTTCGGCGAGTTCCTTGGCCTTGACGAGTTCCTCCTCGGCTCTTTTGCGCATGGTGATGTCCAGGAACGCCACCACCGTGCCCACCGCCTTGCCGGCGTCGATTACGGGATGACACCAGTATTCCGCCGGAAAACTCGTTCCGTCCGCCCGCCACAACACTTCGTCGTCGGCATGGGTCCCCTCTCCCCTCCGAAACGACTGGTAGATACGGCAATCTTCGACGGGATAGAGGCTTCCGTCGGCACGCGCGTGGTGAATCAGGTCATGCATGTTCTTACCGATCAGGAATCGCCAATCGGCGTAGCCCAGCATCTGCACGCAGGCGGGGTTGGCAAAGGTACAATTGCCCTGCAGGTCAATGCCATAAATCGCCTCGGCAGTCGAATCCATTAATAGGCGCACCCGCTCCTCGCTCGCCCGGATAACTTCCTCGCCTCGCTTCCGGTCGAGGATCTCTTTCTCGAGCTTCTCGTTGGCCGACTGCACGGCTTTCGCCCGGCGCCTGCTGGTGAGAGCCAGGTTGACCAGCAAACCCAAAAGGACACTGCCCACGATCCCGATAACGGTCTCCGCCGTTATAAGGAACATCATGTCTTCCCGCAGTTCCAGGATGGCGGACCTCGGAAAGCTCTTCCCGAGCTGCAAACCAAGCGCCAAAATACCGGAGGTATCGGACTGGAGGTCCCTGACGACTCCGTACGCAAAGCTCAATGTGAGAGTGAGTCCGGCGCAAACGGTGGCCACTGCCGGCCAGCGCTCGGGGGCTTCCGTTTCCCGTCC